>CAYTDU010000224.1:0-7975 GCA_964436395.1 uncultured Gemmatimonadaceae bacterium
CTGAACCGAGCCAACCTGCGAGCAATCCGAAATCTTCTGGTGTTCTCCGACATCGAACTGCCCAAGAGAGTGCTGGCCGCATGGCAGCACGGGGCGGAAAAGGATCTGATCGCCAGGGCCATGGTGGCGGGGGATCATTTGTTTGTCACGTCATGCGTGCCGGACACGATGGAGATTGGGTTCGAAGAGATTCCCGCGTTGCGTCTGATCCCCATACGCAACCGGCCGGACTTCGATTTGA
The DNA here is from genome assembly GCA_964436395.1 of uncultured Gemmatimonadaceae bacterium. Classification (GTDB taxonomy): domain Bacteria; phylum Gemmatimonadota; class Gemmatimonadetes; order Gemmatimonadales; family GWC2-71-9; genus JBDGYW01. Next base: position 242 of record CAYTDU010000224.1, read on the forward strand.
GCAGTGACGGCAGCTATATCCATTGGCCGAGTAAAGACGTTCACCTGAGCATGGACGCAATCAGATGCGCGATCGATCCCGCGTATAGAGAGCAACGCGCAGCGGCACAAATGACTCGGCTCAATAATTGGGGCGTTGCTGTGTCCGCCTTCCGCAAGCGGCGAGGGCTTCGGCAGTGTGACGTGCCGGGCTTATCGGAACGACAGGTAAGGAGGATTGAGCGGGGTGAACAGGCGACGCTGTCGGCGCTCAAGAAGCTGGCGGCGGCGCTCGGGATGGAGTTGGAGGAGTATCTCAGTGCGGTTGCGGGCGAGGCGATGGTGTGAACACCTCAATTGGCCTGCTTCACCCTCCTCGACGTTCAGTTCCCCAAACAGCAGCAACCTAGGGAATGACCCTGATCAACTCGATATCGTCCCAGGCAACGGATTCCGTAACCTGTGTTGGAGTTGGACTGCAGGAGCGCAGCGATATGTCCCGGATCACCATTGGCAGCATCGGTTGGTTCTGCTCCAGCTCGAGTTCGCCGTTTACCCAGTATGCGGTAGTACCTTGGTCGAGATCGTGATGCACGTCGACGAGCAGCGACACCCCTGGTTCCACGTCGACTGAAGTAGGAATTGGCTGTCCACCAGCCCCTTGAAGCCAGAAGCTCCCGTCTCCAGCCAAATCAAACCGGATCCAGACTGTCGACGCATTTGAAGCTCCCGCTAGATTCGGCACCACGACTCTGTGGCACGAAGGTACTCCCGCGCCCGTTGGGACGACGATACGCCAACGAGTCAAATATGACCCAGAGTCGAATGGGCCTTCAAGTGAAGCAATTGAGAATCGGGCCACGTCTGGGGCGCCTGCGAGTGTTGTCAGTTCTAGCGGTTTGTTCGTGAGATCGCCCACAGCACTTCGTACGAGCGTGGTACCTACTTCAGGCGGTGGGGGCACGGTCCATGTGTAGCTCGAATCCTGCGGAGGTACTGGAGGTTGGTCAACAGCATATTCGTTGAAGTCAATTGAGAGCAGTGTCTCGCCGGTCCATGAAGAAGCAGGGTCAACCGTCACGGATGCAGATCCTGATTGCCCTTCACTGGTAGCGGTGATCGTTGTGTTACCTACCGCGATACCTATAACCAGTCCGCCACCTCCCACCGTCGCAACCGACTCGTTTGCGCTCGACCACACAACAGTTCGACCCGAGAGTATGTTGCCGACCGCATCCCTCAGGGTGGCACTCAGCTGTACGGTTGCTGCTACTTGAACCGTGGCGTTTGATGGAACGACCTCTACAGATGCTACCGGAGCCGGTATGACCGTGATGATGGCGGTATCACTAATCCCATCTACTGTCGCCGTCACATTAGTTGTGCCTACAGCAATACCTGTCACAAGTCCGTGAGGAGCTACCGTCGCAACCGACTCGTTGTCGGACGACCAAACAACAGTGGCGCCTGGCACGGGATTGTATGCAGCATCCTTGGCGACGGCAGTGAGCTGGAGAGTACCACCAACGGTTGTCGTGGCGTTAGGCGGGGCAACCTGAACGTACCTAACGGCTGGACCCTGAACCGTCACTACCACAGTATCAGCTCTGCCCTCGGATGTCGCCTGGATTGTGGTTGTCCCGGCCGCGATCGCACGCACGAGGCCGGTACTCGACACCGTTGCGATCGAAGCGTTCGTGGTGCTCCACGTAACGTCGCGAAAGAGCGTGTTGCCGTTGGCATCCTTTGCCGTCGCGACGAGCTGCTGTGCTGCTCCAACCACGAGCGTCAGGGCGCTCGGCTCGATCACAACCGACTCAACCGCCGCTCGCGTTACAATGATGGACACCGCGCCGCTCACGCCTCCACAGGTTGCTGTTATCATTGCGGTGCCTTCGGCAACGCCGACAACCAATCCGATGCTGTCAACTGCGGCCACTGATATGTTTGAACTCGACCAGCTCACTGATCGCAGCGGCAATTCGTTGCCGGACGCGTCCCTCACGCTTGTTTGGAGAAGGATCGTATCGCCCTCTTCCACCGCTACGGTTGCCGGCACAACTGTGACGCCATCTACAGGGACGCCGACTACTCCGAAAGTGCCGAGGCTGGTGATTTGGCCCGTGACAGTATTGGTTGTGGTGTCAGGACTGCTGCTGGTGAGCTCCACCCACACGCCGTCCACGAACTCGCGGAGTCTGAGCTCGGCCTCCAACACTGTCTCGGGCAATCCTGAGGGGTCATACCTCAACGAAAGCGATACGGGCGTTGAAAATTGAAACCCATGCGGCTGCAGATCATACGCGCTGCCGGCCACCAGCAACTCGTGATCGTAATATGAGTGAGCCGCCAGTGCATCAAATGACTGAATCGGGTTGATCCGCGCCCGCGAGCCTTGGGAAATGGGAACGTAGTCCAACGCTCCGTCCGGGATATTGAGTACGACGGCGCTGTCGAGGAATGGGAAGGTGCCGTACAAAGGAAGCACTTCTGTTGGTTCTCCGCACGCGCTGAGCAGAACACTCCCAATCCAAACGAAAAACACAGTACCTGTACGAACAACATTGAGTCTCATGAAGTGCCTTTCTTCTCGGCCATTTCCTGCGAGTTTGCCAGGGATGCGAGCGACTATTGGCGGTTGCTTTTCGCGGATCCGGTTCTTCTCCCGGCGTGGCGGCAAACCCCGGCCACACCCAGATCGCCTTGCAGGTCACCCCATAGGTATCGTACCTTGTCCGGTGCTTAGCCGGGACAGGTTGTGTACCAGCGACGGATGTGACCGGGGGCCAGTTCGTGTGTTCTTGAGTGGGGAGATTACAGCACGGGGGGTCTCAACACCGTCATATGCCCGGCCAAACCTCTAGCACACCTGCCTCTGACGCAAAGCTGACGCTTTCCACGCTTGGCGACGCTTCGCTTTCCTATGTTTCTAAAACCGACGGAGTTACCGCCGTACTCGGGCCGGGAAAGCCGTTGGCACTGCTCGCCTACCTGGTTCGGAGCCCCAATCGCACCGCCGCCCGCGACCACTTGCTAGGCCTCCTGTGGGGCGACCACACCCGAGACGCCGCGCGCCACGCGCTACGCCAGACGATTTGGTACATACGGCAACGCCTGGGGAACAGCGCAATTGAATCCGGGGAGGGTGCGGTGCGTTTCGCGGCGAGGATCGACTGCGACGCGGAACAGTTCGAATCCGCCGTCAACGCCGGCGATTTCGACAGGGCCATCGAATTGTACCGGGGCTCATTCTTTCCAGAGTTGTCGGTTCCGGGAGGCGTAGAGTTCGACCGCTGGGTTGACCGAGAGAGCAGCCGGCTGCAGTCACTGTTTTTCAGGAGCGCGGAAGTTCTGGTGCGCCGGTGGTTGTCCCGCGGCAAGTTCCAGGAAGCCGAGTCTCTCGCAAGAACCGTGTGCGAGACCGGCCCGGATAGGGAAGCTGGGTGGCGACTGCTGCTCGAGTGCCTCGTATCGGCGGGCGACTCGGTGCGCGCTACGGTCGAGGCCGAGGAGCTTCAGCGGTATCTCGAGGCTGAAGGCAAGGAGCCTGAACCCGCCACGGTCGAGTCGATTGCTATAGCATTGGACACCCCCGCCGATGACAGCGCGACCGCCGCCGCTCATTCACTCGCCACCGAGCTCGTAGGACGCGAGCGAGAATTCTCTAGCGTGATCCGAAGCTGGGAGCGCTGCCGGACGGGCCGCGGCGAGCACATTCTCATCACAGCTGCCGCCGGGTTAGGAAAGACTCGGCTACTCAGCGACGCTCACACCAGGCTCCACGCCATTGGCGCTCCGGTCGTGCACCTGCGCGCCAACCCCGGCGAAAAGCAAATCGCGTATTCATTTGCCGCCAATCTATCCGAGGCACTCGCAGCGCTTCCTGGTTCCGTTGCAATCTCGCGCGGCTGTGCCGCGACGCTGGTGGCCCTGAACCCGAGACTATCCGCCAGGTTCAGCACACAGCCTGAGTCGATGCGAGAACACGAACTTCCGAGGCGGCGTACCGTGGCGCTCTCAGAGCTTCTGGAAGCAGTCGCCGACGAACAACCGGTTGCTCTGTTGGTAGATGACCTTCACTGGATTGACGCCGCATCCATGACGGTCCTCTGCGGGCTAGCAGGAAGAGTGTCTGACTTTCCCGTCCTGCTCCTCACGGCCACACGCCCCATCCGCGAACCGCTTTTGCGCGAGACGGCTACAGAACGGCTCAATCTGCAGCCGCTCACCGAGGAACAAATCGGCGCCCTGGTAAACAGCATCGCGAGTCTGGGCGGAGCACCCTGGTGCGACGAGCTGCCTCGGCAGCTTCTTGGAGCTACGCAGGGATCACCACTGCTAGTAATCGAGACGTTGCTGCTTGCGCTGGACCGCGGGTGGCTTGTGCTCGAAGCAGATGGATGGTCCTGCAACGATGAGTTGTCGTTGACGAAGGAACTCGAAAGCGGCGGCGCCTTGCGTCAAAGGGTTGGTGCACTTGGTAGGGGTGAGAGTTGGATCTTGCTGCTGTTGGCCGTCGCTGGAGCGCCGGTTGAGCTGGAGCGGCTGGCGCAGTTGACGGGGAAATCGGCGAAGTTGCTCGCTGAAGACATCACAGACCTCGAACAGCGAGGTTTTCTCACTCGTTACGGGACCGAAGTAGCACCGGCCCACGACGAGATTGCCGATCTATCGATAGAGCTTGTACCGGACGACGCTATCAATGCGGCCAATGGCGCGGTTGGCCGAGTGCTGGCAGCGGGGGCCGACGGGGATATACAGAAGCTGACTCTCGCTGGGCAGTTTCTCTTGCGTGCCGGTGATACGCCACGCCTTCGTGGGGTTTTCAGGAGATGTGTTTGGTCGGCGCGGAAGAAAGGCGACAGCCGGAATGTGCGCGACATTGCGATCGACCTCGTTGGCGCAGCCGGCGGAGCTAAAGAGGTCCAAGGCCTAATTCGCAGCTTGCCCATCCCGATGCGCTTGGGACTCACGTCAGAGAAACGCATCATAACAGCCGCTACACTCTGCGTCTTGGCAGTTCTGACCATTGGCTGGGTCACGTTGACAGAACCAACGCTGGTTCCCGACGCGCACCTGGTCCTTGTCGAATTCCCACGTGGCGCTGCGACCAACGCAGTATCAGTGCCGGTAAGGAGCGAAACGCTGGATTCTGACCGTCCTCTTCAAGTTCGAAGCGCTGGTGTGAGTTTGCCTGCGCTCAGGTTCTCCGCAGAAGTGACCTCTCTTGTCCCTAACCCGGGCGGCAACTCATGGGTGGCTAGTATGGTTTCGCCCGACAGCGGCGGATTGGACCTCTATCTGATAGGGCCGGATGGTACCAAGAGCCGGCTTACGGAAGCGCGCGGGGACGACGCGAGTCCGTCGTGGTCACCAGACGGTCGCAAGCTGGTTTTCCAAACATGCCGCTGGAACGCGCTGTGCAAGTATGATCTGGCTCTTTTGGATGTGGAATCGGGCCAAGTGAATCCGCTCGTGGTGGGTGACACGACTTTCGATTTTCCCAAGTGGAGTCCATGGGGCGAGCGCATTGCTTACCAGGCCACAACGAGCGACGGTTCTCAAAAGCGCATTTGCTGGGTGAGTGTGGACGGCCGCTTGTCTAACTGTCACACACCGAGCAACAGTTCAGCCGCATATTCGCTCGCCGGTTGGTTGGGCCGCAATGAACTCTTGGTTTTTGCCATTGACGGTGAAGAGAGACGCATCGAAATCCTGGAGCTGCGAACCGGAACGTTTACAATGCTCCAATCTCCAGCGCTGGTGGGAGCCGCTGGGATCGACGCCTCTGCAGACGGAGAGTGGCTAGCCGCGCGTGTTTCTGCTCCCACAAACCACGCCAGTGCGTGGGATGTGTTCCAGCCCAAAGCCCCGGAACGATCCCGGCGAGTTGTCTTCCAGACTGCCCCGTCTGACAAGCGCCCAATGGCGTTCTGGGAATCAAACACCCGTGGTACAACATATCTCGAGACAGTGACATTGCAGAAACCCGAGATTGCAATCCCTTTGAACGCTCCTTATGTGCTGACAGCATTGGGGATGGATGCCACAGGAGACACGATCCCGCTGCCGATGCTGAGTTGGCGGACTGCTGACAGTGCAATCCTGACCGTGGATGATGGCAAGGTGATGCCGCACGCCGCGGGTACGGCGACGGTTGTGGCAAGCGCCGGCGGCTGGCGTGAGGATTCGGTCATCGTGCACATCGGCCGCTCAATGCATGAAGTGGCAATGATTGAACGCTGGGCCCAAGACTCCCTGGAGGGATGGCGACCGTACGGTACGCCTCAACCGATCACCACAATCGGGCCTGAAGGTGTGCCAGCTTTTTGGAACCGGGGAGATGGGTCTTTCCGAAGCGGTGCTTATTCGGAACATACATTGAACGGGGAAAATGGTGTTGGGATAGATATCATGCTCTCTGCTCCAATCACATTGGACCGATGGCAGACCCTTTCGGTACGCCTTTCGCCCAACATTGACGTTGAGACATTGGGTGACTCTGCTCACCAAACCGGTTCACTTCCAGGCGAAGGTGACCTCGGCACATGCGGATTTGAATTGACAAACGCGTATTCCATCAGTGCAAACGAATCGTGGCACAATGATGCTGTTAGAGTATTGGCCAGCGATAACTCGCGGGATCTTGTCCTCAATCAGTCAATCCGCTCCGGTATGTGGCATCGATTCCAACTGCAGCTGTTCCCTGACGGCAGCTGCGGCCTGGCCATTGACCAAACACCGGTCTCATTCGTAACCGGTTCCATCAACCCCGACAGCGATTTTCGAGTGATGCTGCAAGGCAACTCATTCCAGACCCAAATGCTCCATGGCCCGCTCGAAGTCTGGACGGGGGTGAAGGGGGATATCGATTGGCGGGTGTTGGCGCACGAGCACAATTAGACAACCAAAGCTGCCTCACCGAACGAACTGACCGCCCACTGTACGCTTGCGAATTGAAAACAGGGAGGCCGCGGAACCACCCCCGCGACCTCCCCTACCCTAGGGTTTGATGAAGCCCTTCCTACAATGTGACCGTGACGATGTTACTCGGCTCGCCGGTGCCGGCCTTGTTGACCGCAACCACCTCATAGGCGACCTCGACACCTTGCTTCTGGTCGTTCAGCAAGACCTCGGTGTCGATCGCCATTGCGACGTCGTGCCAGCCACCTGACTCGAATTCGCGGCAACGCACCCTGTAGGCCGATACCCTGCCTCCGTCGATCGGGTGCTTCCAATCGAGCACCAGCCAACCCTCACCTCGTTGGAGAATCTCGAGGCTCCGAACCTGCCCCGGCACCTCGAGCGGCGATTTGTCCTTGCGCGGCGCCCACCCGATCTGCGCCAGTTTTTCGGTGTTCTTCTTCACCGCGTCCTCGGCGTAACGGATGTTGGCCTTCATCTTGTCGGTGAGCTCCTCGAGGGCGTCGTCCTTTGCCCCGTAGGTTTCCTGCGCCGCTGCCTCCGCCTCTACGGTTGCATCCTTCGCGGCATTGTATTCATCGAGTGCCGTCTGCAACTCATCCACGGGCACGGGGGGATTGGGGAAATCCTCCGTTCCAGTGCTCAAACCGACCACCAGCCTCCGTGCAAGGGCCGCCACCTCTGCTTCGCGTTTTGGGAACGTAGCCATTGTTACTGCCTCCTAAATGGGAGTTGAAAAATGTGATTCTCTCTCAGCTCCCCGTGCGTGGGCCCCCGCCCGGTTCGCTACGATGAACGATAAAACGCGGGTCTCAACAAACTATCAAATGGC
>CAYTDU010000225.1:0-7937 GCA_964436395.1 uncultured Gemmatimonadaceae bacterium
GAAGCTGAGCGCTTTGTGGGAACGGCAGGACAATACAGCGCTTCTCAGAATAGGCGAGTGCGTTTGCAGTCTTGTGAGAGCGGGCCTTGCCAGACCCAATCCGATTCACTGTCTCTGCACGGTGGGCATGTTTGAACGCATTTTCTCCGCAGTATGCCGAGGGCCGGTACGGGTTGAGGTGATAAAAACCATAGGTTCTGGCAATGATGCGTGCGAATTCACTGTTCACTTTGAAGAATGACGGCTCTACGAGATAGGCGCCTTCGAGCGGCTGGCAAGGCCACAAGTGGGCATGAAGATGAGAATTACTGAATTTGTACACGAGACGGATTGGGACGATCTGCCAGGAAGAGTTACTCGACAGGTTCAGCGTTGTTTATTGGATACCCTTGGGGTGTCCATCGGAGGACGATTGACTAGGTTGTCACAGATTGTTCACGATTTTGTTGCCGCGGTCTACAGGAGGGAAGGAGCACTTTAATGGTTGGACGACCGCGAGGTCTCACCGCCTGGGGCGGCTCTGGCAAACGGGATGACTGTGGATTCATTAGATGCTCATGATGGCTACGCCTTGGCCGCAGGTGCGGCTCTGGTACCCACTGCCCTGGCGATGCTCACATTGGAACACAGTAAAGCAGAAGTGCCTGGGAGCGAGCTTTTGACGACATTGGGGTTCGGCTACGAAGCGGCCCTGCGAGCTGGGATTGCACTCCATGCTATCGCTTGTGATTGTCACACTTCTGCGGCCTGGAACGCGCTAGGCTGTGCCGCGGTAACTGCCCGGCGCTTGCGGTTGGATTCAGAGCAAACCCGCCACGCTCTCGGCATCGCTGAATATCTCGGTCCTCGTTCACAAATGATGCGCTGCATCGACTTTCCGACCATGCTGAAGGATGGTTCTGGGTGGGGAGTAATGACCGGGGTAAGCGCGGCCCTCTTGGCCCAGAAAGGCTTTTCTGGAGCACCGGCTGTCACGATTGAGAGCCAAGGGGTGGAGAACACCTGGGACACTCTTGGCGAAGATTGGCTGATTTTCGATCAATATTTCAAGCCATACGCGGCCTGCCGCTGGGTGCAGCAGGCTATCGAAGCCGCCCTGGTTTTGCAGCGAACCTGCGGTCTGTCACCGGAGGCGGTCAAGAGGGTGCAAGGATCCACGTTCGAAAAGGCAATCCGGCTTGACCTCTGACATCCGCATACGACTGAAGAGGCGCAGTACAGTCTTCCATTTCCGCTTGCGGCAGCGATGGTTCTCGGGCGATTGGGGACCTCGGAAGGTAGTGACACCGCCCTGGAAGATGATCGGATACTGAGGCTTTCTGAGCGCGTGGAACTTGTGGAAGGCCCATCGTTCACTGAGCGGTTTCCTGCCGAACGGTTCGCCCGCGTGGAAATCGAAACGGTGGATGGGAGGTCGCTCTATTCTGGAGCAGTAGAAGCTCGCTGGAAGGCAGCGGATCCACCAACGGATGCAGAGCTTCGCGAAAAGTTCCATCGGTTGGCCTGTAGCTACATTTCCGAGTCTCGGGCAGCGGTGATAGAACAGGCGGTATGGCAGTGCGCGGATCTGAGCGGCGCAGCGAAACGCGTCGACTTGTTGGCCTTCCCGCCTGGTACTCAGTAGGCGTACGAAGAATCAGTGGTCTGGGATAATGTGGGGTGCACCTTTTGCTGTGCGATGAGATTTAGGATGAACGTTTCTGCCCGTGATACGCTTACCTCATTATGACAGGCGAAAAACGGAAGAATTCATTAGCTACCGGCCTTGGGTTTGTAGCCATTCTTCTTTGGTCGACAACGGTTCCTGTCGCACGTAGCGTGATGGAGAAGCTTGGGCCTATGTTCGGCATGGCCCTCGTATTCAGTTTTTCCGGGCTGCTCCTGCTCATCCTGACTTTCATCCGAGCAAAAGGCTTCGGCTGGATATCGCGGCTTTCTAAACGGCATCTTATTATCTGTGGACCACTGTTCATCGGATATTTGTGTTTTTTCTACCTTGCGTTGGGTATCGCCAAGACGCGTACTGAGACGGTCGTAGCAGGCCTGGTTAACTACTTGTGGCCGACGATGATTCTGCTCTTTGCCATCCCCCTGCTGGGAAGACGACCTCACCGGCTTGCGTTCGCTGTGGGCAGCGCCATCAGCCTGGGGGGCATCGTTCTCGCGATGTCTGTGCAAGCTGAGAGCCTCGACGCATTGATCGGTGCATTGGGCACAAGTGGCCTACCGATGCTGCTTGCTCTTGTCGGTAGCGTACTGTGGGGACTCTACTCCAACCTTGCTAAGAGGCATCCGCAAACCATTTCTACGGGTGCCGTTGGGCTCTTCCTCCTAGTAACCGGGCTGTCGCTGCTGGCCGTAGCCGACAAGCAGTGGGGTGGAGTCGATTGGACCCCGAAGGCAATCGGAGAGCTCTCCTATATGATCATCTTTCCCGCATCGCTGGCGTACTGCTTTTGGGATGTCGCTATGCGAGATGGCAACATCGCACTTCTTGGTTCTGCATCAAATCTCATCCCGGTGCTGGCAACCCTGCTTGCGGGCGTCTATTTACAGGTGACTCTCGGATGGGAATTGCTTGGTGGAGCGATTGGCGTCGTCCTGGGTGCGTTTCTTTGCCAGCTTGCATTCAGGCAAGGCGCACGCTGACTCTTTGCCGGGACAGCACGAGACTGCTCAACAGATCTTTCCTCTCAGGAGAAGAGGAGGCGGCCGTCATGTGTCGCTTGGCTGCACTGCCGAAATTGAGTCTCGTAGTGGTTCTGCAGGAGAGAGGCAAGGAATTGGGGAGAGTGATTCCGTCCCTTGATCAGACTTACCAGCGGGATGGGTTTTTCGACGGTGAGCTGTATCGGATGTCGGTACAAAAGCCTTCTCCGGATCCGGCTGAGCGGGTTTTCAGAGAGCGTGCTGTAGACCCGGGAATTGGAGCTGTTACTGACCTTCACAGGAACGAGATAGATCGTGTCAGATCCAGCGGCTTGAGCCAGGTTTGCGGCAATCACGCCAATTCCTGGAAACCATCCGCGCGTTTCCTTTCCTCCTCCTCCCGGAAAGATCACGGCCGCTCCGCCGCCCAGGACATGTCTTGCTGCCTTGCTCAAGGTGGCATGGTTTTGGTCGCGGGCAACCTCTGAGTTCAGTTGTCCATCAAGGTGATATATCAGCGACAGCGAAAGCGCGTGTGTCATTCCCGATCGGCTTCTGCCTCGTAGCGTGCGTCGTTGTGAGGCCTGGAGGGGAAACAGATACGCTTCCAGGTTTGGGATCAGCTTTCCGACGTAGCTTAAGGCGATGATCCGCAGATCGGGGCGATTCACCGCGGCGGCGATGAGAAACGGAGTGAGCATCGATGGATGGTTTCCGTAGATGAGCAGCGGGGCCGTTGAAAGGATCTCTGCCTCTTTTCCGGGTAACCGCATTTCCCAACTGAATGGAAGTATTTTAATCATGGCGTCGGCTGCAGCGGAAAGCCCGACTTCGCCGATGCGGCGATCAAAATCACTTGCTAGTGTGAGAAGCGAAGAGGCAGGGCTGGCGAAATCAACCAGCCTCCACATCGTACGATATGTCCAGTGCTGCCGGAGAGCGGCCAGGTGCACCTCCTGAAACGCCGGCATTCCACCTCGTTGATAGGCAACCCTGAGTTGAGCAAGCAGCCTTCTTTTGTGTCGTACGGTCCTCATCTCCAACAATCCACAGCGTTGCAGTCGTGGATTTTTGAAATTTCTCATTCCGTGGCCCTACAAAAAGCGGGAAGTCGGGCCTCATCGGGCAGCGTTAGGGTGACCGTTTTTCTCCTGGAGTCACGTACCATCCACACGTGCCGCGATTCTATGCCCACCGGCGTTCCGAAGCAAGGGTAGCGGAGAGGAAAGATATTCGCTTCAGGGAGTCTCCCATGCGCATTGGTGAGTTTTCCAGTTTGGAGTTTGACGTGAATGCGCACATAGTGCAATATAAGCGATCCTTAATCTGCCGAACATCAGATGAGAGGGGGAGATCAGAGAATGAATTTGTTGAAATGGAAAACCGGAGTGGTGATTGCTCTTTCGTCTATCTTGGCCGTGCTGTCCGCGATTGGTGCAACGGCGGAAGAATTCAGCCGCTACGATGTTGTTGTGACGCTTGACCCGCAGACGGATACCCTTGCGGGCACACAGATCGTCGACTACGTCAATGATGGAGAGGAAGCCCTGGAGGCAATCACGTTCATGCTCGTCGCAAACCAGGGGCGCGCCCCGAACCCCTATCTCCATCCGGCCCTGGAAGATGCTCAATACATTGATGGTTTCGATCCCACGTGGACGAAGATCCTTTCCGTGACGAATGGGGCAGGCGACCCAATGGACTATTGGCTAGAGGTAATCCCGCCCGCTATGGCGACCTACTCTCTCGACGACGTCCTCCTGCGAGTTCGTCTTGCCGAACCTCTTGAACCGGGCGGCCGTACCCAGGTTGCGCTCGAGTTCGAGACGAAATTCGCCCGCGCTCTGTGGGGAGACAACAACGTGTACCGCGGCGTGTACATCTGGCGCTTCGGTTGGAACCCAATGGCTTATCCCAACGGGCACGCGGAGCAAGAGAGATTTGAGTTGCCGGCGGCGTTCTATGATATCGAGCTCAGTGTTCCGCTTGACTTCGTCGTCGCTGCCGGCACGGAGCGACAAGAGATCGTTGCTGAGAACGACGAATGGAAGACCGTATCGTTGGCGAGCGATGTTCCCACCCGTTCTGTGCCCTTGGTGATCGGAAAGGATATCTCTGCCTTTCGCATGTCGTGGCAAGATGTGACGATCGATTCCTACTATCTGCCGGGAGGAGAGAGCGTCGCTCGCTTGGCGGCTACCTACGCCGCCGATATTCTGACCTATCATAGCGAGCACTTTGGGCCCTATGCTTCCAAGCGCCTGGTGATTGTCGAAAACCCGACGGCAGGCCTCTACGGCATGGGGGCAAGTGGCATGATCCTCGTCGGTACAAGCAACTATCGCCTGATGGACGTACCCGCCCAAGGAACCCTGGAACGACTGCTTGACTATCTGTTGGCACACGAGATAGCGCATCTGTGGTGGGGCATTGGTGTAGGAGCTGACTTCAATGCGGAGAACTGGTTGTCGGAGGGGTTTGCTGAGTGCCTGTCTTATACATACTTCGAGGAGAAGTATGGGGGCTTTGAGCCGAACCTGTTCAGCCATCTGGAAGACGGGCTCATCGAGGAGGTGGTTCGATCTCAGTTCGGTTACTGGAATCTGCGTCATCAACTTACGGAACTACCCTATCTGGCGCTGCTCAAGAACGGGTACGATGAGGCGATTGTCAAGCCAAGGTCGGACATCGATTATTTGAACGGCCTGACGGTGCGGACTTACAACAAGGGCTACCTGGTTCTGCGAGCACTGGATGGGCTGCTGGAGCATGATGTGATGCTTCAGATTCTGCGGGAGTTCTACGCCCGCTACAACAATCTCATTCCCACAGTGGAGAACTTTCGCCAAGTGGCGGAGGAGGTGTCGGGACGGGATCTCGAGGGCTTCTTCGGTAGCTGGCTCTACGGAGCCGATATTCTTGACGTGGCTGTTGATGGTCTCGATTCAAGCAGGTCGGCCGAGGGGTACGAAACAGTGGTTCGCCTGAGCAATGAGGGCGAGGCGATCTATCCGGTCATCGTTCGAGCGATTACTGCCGAAGGTGAAGAATTCGACGCGACGTGGCACGGCGACGCGGCACAGGGAACGGTCGCTTTTGCCAGTTCCTCTCCGGTTGTGCAGGTTCACGTCGATTCTCTGGAGGTGAGCCCGGATGCGAATCGGTTCAACAACCACTTTCCCCGACGTGTGGTGCTCAAACACCCCTTCCTTGAGGACGGCTGGAAGATCGGGCAGCCGTTGGACGCTTATCTCATCTCGATATCGCCGATGAGTATCTCTGGCAGCTTCCGCAACGATCACCAGTGGGCTTTTGCCGTCCTTCCGCAGGTAGAGCAATTCGACGAGCTTGCCGAGCTGGATCAGCTCCGCTGGACGGCCATCGGCTTTTTCGCGGCCAACCTCGGACGCGAGTTGTCAGTCGACGGCTTGGCCACGCTGACAGACTGTGATCCGAGCGTAGGCGCGGGCTTTCTCGACGTGCAGGTCGGTTTGAACGTGATGCGGTTTGAGCATCCGGAAATCGGGATGGCCGGACGCTACTGGTTTCCGGCTAACCAGTTGCGGATTGCTGTAGGGGCACTGGGTGACTTGCCGCGGCCCACAGCATACGTGGGTCTTGACTACGCCCGCCTCGATGTGCTGCGGTACTACCTGCAGAATACTCTCTCGCTCCGGTTGGGAATACCAGGATTCGGGCGCGAGTCGTTCGGAACAATTGAATGGAACGGGTTCAAGCGCTTTCGGCTGGCCCACATGCTGTACGTGGACATCAATCTCGCTGCGGGCAAAGAACTCTTCGGCACGTCGCCCGAGCCGTTCCAATTCTCATTGGAGCGTCTGCATGCGTTTGCTGAGGATTTCGTGAATGATCGCGGCGCGTTCGGTCGGCTGTCACTCCAGCTGCCGCCGCTGGTGAGAGGGCTTGGGTATTCGTTGCTGAGCTTGGCGTACGTCGATAGCGTCTACGTCCGTCTGTTCGCTCAAGGAGGCCAGACATGGGCTTCAGGCGACTGCGTCGGACTCGACGACCCCAAGCTGGAAGCGGGGGTCGAATCGACGATCACCCTGACCAGTTTCTTGAGTGTTCCACTCGGACTGACGGTCGGTTATGCGTACCCGCTTCTCGGCGCTGAGCCCGGTGCGCGGGGAGAGTTCTTCGTGAACTTCTACAGCGCGTTCTAGAAGCAGGAACTGCCTTGAAGCGAAGAGGACTTCTTGCCATTGACTGGGCGTCTTATGTTGTGCAAGATGCGTGCATCACTGTCAACGATTGCACGGGAAGGTAATTGTTTTGGTAAAACGAGTTGACGTTGCTCCCTACACGGTCGATCCGCAACAGCACGGACGGTTCGATGAGAGGCAAACGGTGTTCATGCGGCGGTACTGGGACAAGACGGCAACGTTCTACGCGCACGAGTACCGCGAGAACGTAATCGACATCATCGAGGAGGATCGCTCCGGCTACTCCCGGGTCGATTTCGCGAGGATTCTGGCGTCCTGGACGGTGCACGACTGCTTCGGCGGCGCGTTTTCCTGGAAGAGACTGGGCCAAGCCGATCCGGGCATGATGCGGCTTGGCAAGCATCCGGTGTCCGACCCCGCCCTCATGAGTCAACAAGTGAAGGAAACCGCTCGCATGTTTGGTGTCGACCTTGTTGGTGTCTGCAAGGTAGATCGAAAGTGGGTGTATTCCTTCGATCGAAGCGGTGACCCGATTGATATCCCACCGGAATACCAACACGCAGTTGTGATGGGTATCGCGATGGACAAGCAAGCCGTCGGAACATCGCCGGCGTTCCTGTCAGCTGCGGCCACAGGCGTCGGCTATTCGCGGATGGCGTTTGCGATTGCCTGCATGGCTCAGTTCATCCGCAACCTACGCTACAACGCAATCCCGATGGGAAACGACACCGCGCTGAGCATTCCGCTGGCGATCGACGCCGGGCTGGGCCAGCTTGGACGAAACGGTCTTCTGATCACACCCGAATACGGTTCGTGCCTGCGAATCTGCAAAGTATTCACCGATCTTCCCTTGGAGCCGGATCGACCGATTGAGTTCGGTGTCACCGATTACTGCAAGAGCTGCAGCAAATGCGTTAATGCCTGCAAAGCTGACGCGATCAACCCCGAGCGTGAACCGTCTCTCACCGTGGCCTGTCCGTCCAACAACGAGGGGATCCTTCGCTGGGCCGTGAACGCCGATCGCTGCTACGAATTCTGGATCGAAAACGGAGCCGCCTGCTCCAACTGCATCTCTACCTGTCCGTTCACGTGCCGCGGTGAAGC
>CAYTDU010000226.1:0-7897 GCA_964436395.1 uncultured Gemmatimonadaceae bacterium
ATCAGTAACGAGCGTTGACTTTCCGGACCCAGATACGCCTGTCACAGCTGTGAACATCGATAGCGGGAACTCTACGTCGATTTGACGCAGATTGTGCTGCGCCGCTCCTCTCACTGCGAGTACGCGATCCCGGGCGATCTTGCGGCGTTCTGTCGGCACCTCTATCTGCAGATCACCTCTCAGATAGCGACCAGTGAGAGAGTCCGCATGGTTTGTGACCGCCTCAACCGGACCCTGTGCCACGACCTCACCACCATCCCGGCCAGCGCGTGGGCCGAGATCTACTACGTGATCGGCGGATCTTATCGTCTCCTCATCGTGTTCCACAACGAGGACGGTGTTTCCCAGGTCTCGGAGATCCCTGAGGGTAGCGAGCAGGCGTGAGTTGTCGCGCGGGTGTAGTCCTACTGACGGCTCATCGAGAACGTACAGCACTCCGACTAGACGGCTTCCAACCTGGGTCGCTAGTCGAATTCGTTGCGCTTCTCCGCCGGCAAGCGAAGAAGCCGACCTTCCAAGCGTCAGGTAACCGAGCCCAACATCGCAGAGAAATTGCAGTCTGTCTCTAACCTCGTTGAGTATTGGGTCTGCGATTTCCGCGTTGATGCCTCCGGCGGTGCCCGATTTTTCGAGCAGACGCCCGAAGAATTCGCTTGCCGCCTGCACCGAAAGATCCGCAGCATCCCCAATGCTGAGCCCATCCACCAGGACACTGAGGCTTTCGGACTTGAGGCGGTGCCCCTGACAAGAATCACATTGCAGTTGAGTCATGTACTCCTGGAGTTGATTCCTCACGGCATCCGAACTCGTTTCCCGGTACCTCCGCTCCACATTGGCCAACACGCCTTCCCACGCGGCCTCATAGGTTCCCGCCCACTTTTCGCTCTGATACTGGAGCTTCAGTTTCTTACCAGGTAGACCGTGGAGGACAACACTGCGCACCTCTTCCGAAAGCTCGCCCCAAGGTGCTCGCAGGTCGAACTTCAGCTCTCTAGCCAATGCGGCCAGCACACCTCGACGTAGGTGCCCCTTCGGCTCACCCCAGGGCAGGATCACACCCTCGAGGATGGAAATCCTGGGATCGCCAAGAATGAGGTCCGGACTGACCACTCGCCGCGTTCCCAAGCCACCACAATCCGGACAGGCCCCGTATGGAGAGTTGAAAGAGAACTGCCGCGGCTCGAGTTCAGGCAGAGAGTAGCCGCACACAGGGCAGGAAAATCGTTCCGCAAAAAGAACATTATTGCCGCCGGACCGCCCGTGGCGAACTATCTGGACCAAGCCGTCAGAAGCTCGGAGTGCCGTCTCAATCGAGTCGTGTATCCTGGACCGATCATCGCGTCGTACGACAAGCCTATCCACGACTAGCCCGATGTCGTGATTCACCCGGCGATTCAGTTTCGGTGGGCTCTCCAAGTCATAGACATCACCGTCCACCAGCACTCGGACGAAACCTTGGCGTCTGGCACCCTCGAAGAGGTCCTTGAATTCACCCTTTCGCCCGCGGACCAACGGTGCGATGATCTCGATCTTAGCTCCCTTCCTCCAACCGAGAACGATGTCGACCATCTGCGATGCACTCTGTCGTTCGATGGGAGAGCCGTCGTTGGGGCAGTGGGGCACCCCGACCCGGGCCCAGAGCAGGCGTAGGTAGTCGGAAATCTCCGTCACCGTTCCGACGGTGGACCGGGGGTTGTGCCCACCCGTCTTCTGCTCGATGGATATTGCCGGCGAGAGGCCTTCGATGGCATCCACATCTGGTTTCTCCATCAGCCCCAGGAACTGCCTGGCATAGGCGGATAGCGATTCCACATACCGGCGCTGGCCCTCAGCGTAAATCGTGTCGAAAGCGAGGGATGATTTTCCTGACCCGGACAGGCCGGTTATTACCGTCAACGAGTCACGCGGAATTCGGACCGTCACGCCCTTTAGATTATGGACGCGTGCCCCACGCACTACCAGATGCTGTTCGGACATAGCCGTGGAACGTAGGCTCCAAATGGAGCCTAGGTCAACGGTCGGGATCCGCGTAATACTGTCGCTTGCCATCGGGTGTACGTAGGCGTAGTTTCTCCCTCCTTCATCACGTGCATTTGTTTGGCGACGACGATGGCAGACACTGAAGAATCGTACAAAGTGGTATTTACAACCCTCGGCAGCAGAGAGGATGCACTATCGCTGGTGAGGCTTCTAGTTGCCGATCGGTTGGTGGCTTGCGGAACGATTCTCGAGAACGCCGTTTCGATATACGAGTGGCAGGGAGAGCTGGAGGAAACACCTGAAGTATTCGTGATAATGAAGACTCGCACGGATCTCTGGGACCGACTGCAATCGGTGGTACATGAATTGCATCCATACGAGGTCCCAGAGTTGTTGGCGATCCCCATCACAGAGGGTTTACCCGTCTATCTCGGATGGTTGGCGGAACAGACGACACAGGAGCAACAGTGAGAACCAATTATCGGAGAAAGCTCCGCGGCAGGGGACGACGCGAAGCGGCGGAAATTGCCGCGCGTATGCCAACGCAGCACAACGGTTTCGCCAAGGCGATACGGGGCAACAGCCCAAGTAGTGTCAATCGCCCGGTGCGTGAGCTTCCTTTCGAGATCACTGAGTACGTGCCCCCCGAGTCGGGGCAGGTGGACATTGAGCAGGCAGGCGTGTCCGAATCCGAGCAAGGTTCACCTACTACCGACCAACCAAAGCCTCAGCTACACCGAGATTCTGCGGATCCAGACCTCGACCGGGCCGCGCGCGACGCGGCAATGAGAGGCGACATTGAGCATGCAGCCAAACTCTACCGAACCTTATTGAATCGCAGAGCGGACGACTTGAACGCCCGTCACAAACTGGCATTGCTACTCGATCAATCGGGAGACCATGAAGAAGCTCTGGAGCAATTGAACAAATGCATCTCACGGGATCCTGCAAACGTGGCCATGCGAGTGAACCGGGGCTCGGTGTTGGCGACCGTCGCTCGCTACGCCGAAGCCGAAAGTGACTTGCGAGAGGCCTTGGCCCTCGATCCATCTCATGCCGACGGCCATTTCAACCTTGGGCTGGTCGAGGTTCGAAAGGGGCGATGGGTTGACGCGATTCCTCATCTCAGGCGGGCACTCGAGCTCGATTCTAGCAATGCGACCGCATATTTCTACCTGGGCGAAGCGCTGAATCACGTGGACGATATCTATGGTGCGCTGCAAGCTTACCAGCGCGCGACCGAACTCCACCCGGTCAACCCTGCAGCGTTCTACGGCCTTGGCATTGTGCTCGACAGACTCGGCCGTCCCGAGGAGGCAACTCAGATGTATCGCCGTTCCCGGGAAATGGCAGTGCGGTGATACGTGTCGTTGTGGACGACATAGCGTTCGTCCCAACGGACGCTGTGCTCCGCCCAACGACAGCAACGCTCGAACCCACAGTATCGTCGCTCCGGCGCCTCGACGACTTGGCTGGCGCTTCATTCAGGCAGCAGATTTCAGCTGGCAGGGAACTCGCAGTCGGGTCCGCTGTAGTGACCGATGCTGGGGAGCTAGCGGCAGACATGATAATCCACGCTGTAGTTCGGAGTGTGGAAGAACCCGTGAGTGAATGTCGAGTGCGGCAGGCACTTACGAGTGCATTGCAGAGAGCTGACGACTGGCGATTATCAAAAATTACAACACCGCCAATCGGCACTGGAGCGGGCAATCTGCCAATTGAGGAATCAGCGCGAATAATGGTCGACGTGCTCGCGCGCGCAATGGCTACTGCCACATACCCCAAAGAAGTGTGTATAGTGGTGAATGGCGATGAGGAGAAAGCTCTGTTTGACGCGCACCTGAAACGAGTGCCCCAGTGAATCGGCGTACCACGGCGATCCTGATTCTCGCGGTCTGGGCTGGTGCTGTTGGATGGTTGGTTGCGCGACAAACGGTCCGAACAGACTCGCAGCTGTTGGCAGACGCGGTATTCCGAGTTTCCCCGGGCGCCACTTACTACTCGCTTGATCTGGGGGGGCAGCAGGTTGGATTTGCATCGAGCAGCGTTGACACCCTGGCAGATACCGTTCAGGTGCGAGACTACATGTTGCTCGAGATACCGGCACTGGGCTCAGTTCAGAGGGTAGAGGCCCGTACCGACGCAAACCTCTCTCGAGCGCTGCAACTCCGAGAATTCGAGGCCGGTCTCCGTGGTGACGGTGTTCGGTTCGGTGCCTCAGGAAGAATTGTCGGCGACACGCTCTTATCTGTCGAGATCGAGAGCGCAGACAGCAAGCAGACCCTTCGCGTGCCAACGGACGGACCAGTAATTCTGCCCGCACTCCTGCCGTTGCAGATCGTCTTTGGCTCAGACCCCACGATCGGCAACGAATATCGACTCAAGATGTTCGATCCGCTATTGCTGAAGGAACGTCATGTGAATGTGACGGTTACCGCGGAATCGACGCTCCTGGTACCCGATTCGGCTGCGTGGGATTCAACCGCTTCAATGTGGGTGGCTGCCAGGTGGGACACTCTTGATGCATGGCAGATTGTTCAGGATGAAGGTGGACTTGCGGTCCATTCATGGGTCGATGAGCTGGGACAGGTCGTGGAGGCGTCGTCACCTGTCGGCTTCACGATGAAACGCACCGCGTTCGAGATTGCCTCCCTCAATTTCCAACGGCGCGAGCAGGATGCCGAACAACTAGCCGCTGGATTGGGTAGTGACATAATTCGCCGGACAGCGATTGCTTCTAATATCCCGTTGGAAACGGGGGACTTTCAAATGCTGCGCGTGCAGTTAACTGGAGTAGATCTGGGAGAATTCGATCTCTCCGGTGGCAGGCAAAGCCTCGTGGGTGACACCCTCATCATACAACGCGAGACAGAAGAGAATCTCACAAACGATCCGGAACGGTTCACAGCCGAGCGAATGCGGGAGCTGTCCGAATGGATTGGGCCCGAACCGCTCGTCCAGACGAGAGACCCGCGCATACAGGCACAGGCGCGCCAAATTACTGAACGTTTCTTGTCAGGCAGACGGCGCGATTTCGTTCGCGCAGCCGAGGCCCTCAATGAATGGGTACACGAAAACCTGGAAAAACGCGTTACCGTAAGTGTGCCGAGTGCGGTCGAGGTGCTTGAAACACAAAGGGGCGACTGTAACGAACACACTGTGTTGTACGTCGCGTTGGCCCGCGCGGTCGGAATTCCTGCACGCACCGCTGCCGGTCTCGTATATTCTGACGGCTTATTCTTCTACCATGCCTGGCCCGAGGTATATCTGAACGGATGGGTAGCAGTTGATCCGACGTTTGGCCAGTTTCCGGCCGATGCTGCACATCTGAGGTTCACGATCGGAGGGCTGGCACGCCAAATGGAACTGATTCGACTGATTGGCCGGCTGCAGATCGATGTGCTCAACGTTGGGAATTGACAGATGATTCGTCTCGAGGGTCTCACCAAGAATTACGGCAAGTTCGTCGCCGTAAACCGAATCGACCTCCACGTTCCTAGGGGCGAGCTGTTTGGATTTCTCGGGCCGAACGGAGCCGGTAAGACCACCACACTGAGAATGATCGCCGGCATCTTGCGCCCAACCGAAGGCAGGATCTTCATTGGCGGGGATGATCTGATCGAACAGCCGATGAGCGCCAAACAACGCATCGGATTCATTCCCGACCGCCCGTATATCTACGAGAAGCTCACGGGAGCCGAGTTCCTCCGGTTTGTCGCTGGCCTCTTCAACCAGGACGGGACGGTCATAGAGCACCGAATTGACGAGCTTCTAGATCTGTTTGAACTGGCTGTGTGGAAGAACGAGTTGGTGGAATCGTATAGCCACGGAATGCGCCAGAAACTCATTATCTCCAGTGCTTTGATTCATCGCCCCGAATGCATCGTTGTGGATGAACCAATGGTGGGCTTGGATCCCAAGGGAGCTCGGCTCTTAAAAGACATCTTTCGCAGTTTCGTAGACCGAGGTGGCACCGTCTTGATGAGCACACACACGCTCGAGGTGGCAGAGGCAATGTGTGACAGGATCGGTATCATCCAGGATGGAGAGATTGTGGCGTGCGGCTCAATGGCTGAGCTTCGGGAACAAACCGCAACCGGTAACGCTTCTCTAGAAGAACTATTCCTCAAACTCACGGGCGGCGCCGCAATCCGTGAATTGACGGCACTGTTGGAAGGATGATCAGCGAACTCAGACTGATTGTCTCGCCCAAGTGGCAGACCGCCAGAGCCCGTGCTCGCGAGAAGCGCAGCTACGGAAAGGTGCTCCTCCTGAGCTTCATCGGCCTGATCTTCTGGCTCGGTGTGTTTGGCGTGATGTATCGTGTGCTACGCTACTTCCGAGGCGTGGAAGAGATCGGGCCGCTACTCGCTGGAAAATTGCTGGGTGTAGCCCTACTCGCGTTTCTCTCGTTGCTGCTGCTCTCCAACGTCATTACGGCACTCTCGGCCTTCTTCCTGGCAAAGGACCTCGACCTCCTGATGGCGTCACCGGTGGACTGGCTCTATATGTATTTGAGCAAACTGGGCGAGACCGTTCTACACAGTTCCTGGATGGTCGCGTTGATGGCAGTCCCGATCTTTGCAGCGTACGGAGTCATCTACGATGGCGGTGTCTGGTTCGCGCCATTCACGGTGATCGTCTTCCTACCACTCTTGATCATCCCCGGTGTGGTAGGTAGTGCAGTTACGATGATCCTCGTAAACGTGTTCCCGGCACGCCGCACTAGAGACTTGCTGTCGGTAATCGCAATCGGAGCAGCCGGAGTTCTCGTTATGCTGTTCAGGGTCGTAAGGCCGGAACAGCTTGCGCGCCCGGAGGGCTTCACCAATCTCCTCGACTTCATCACATTGTTGCGCACGCCTACCTCGCCGTACTTGCCCAGCGAGTGGGCACAGAACAGCCTCATGGGTTTTTTGGTCGGTCCAAACGACTTGATGCCACTGGTGTTACTCTGGAGTACCGCCGCTGGCTTCATCGTTGTGGGAGCATTTCTGCACCAGGCCCTCTACCCACGTGGCTACACACGGGCTCAAGAAGGCGCTGAAAAATTCGTTAAAGGTTGGATTTGGACCTTTTTCCTTGACCCCGTCTTCAAACCGCTGACAGTCGCAAAACGAGAATTCATCATAAAGGACTTGAAGCTGTTCTTCCGCGACCCAACGCAGTGGAGCCAACTGATACTGCTGGCGGTGTTGGTTATCATCTATCTGTTCAACATCCGTGCTTTGCCATTGTTTTCCGGCGAACAGGTACCGTTCGCAATGGTCACCGTCGTTTCCTTCTTGAATTTGGGACTCGCAGGATTTGTCTTGGCCTCGATCGCGGCGAGGTTTGTATTTCCGTCAATCTCGCTAGAAGGCCGCCAGATGTGGTTACTTCGGTCGAGTCCCCTGGATCTTCGTGCTTTGATATGGTCGAAGTACTGGATCGGAACGATCCCGTTGTTGGTCCTGGCGCTCTCTATCACCGTCTTCACGAACATCCTCCTGCAGGTCACGACATTCATGATGGTGGTTGGAATCGGGACAATCATCTTGTTGACCCTTGCAATCAGCGCAATGGCACTTGGATTTGGAGCGCTCTTCCCACAATTCGACACGGAAAATGCTGCTCAGATTCCGACATCCTATGGCGGCCTGGTGTTCATGATGTCGACAATCGCATTACTCGCGGCTGTGATCGTCGTGGAGGCAGTGCCGGTGTCGAACTACTTGCGCGCGAGATTCCAAGGGATGCCGATTCCAGTAAACGTATGGATGGTAGGAGCGTTCGTGGCTGTAGCCGTCATCTGCCTCACGGCTACGGTTGTTCCGTTGATAGTGGGCCTCAGAAGAATGGAGCAGTTTGAATTCTGACAGTTAGACTGAAGTTCCCCGGTTGGTTGTTGGTTTGAAGTGATCTAACCCAATGTAAG
>CAYTDU010000227.1:0-7892 GCA_964436395.1 uncultured Gemmatimonadaceae bacterium
CTGATCAGCAAGAGGATGGAGCGATGCCATTACACCACTTGACAGGACGTGACCCGGTGTTCCCCGTCTTTGACCAGTAAACAATGATTGCATTCAACAGATACCTCCACTGGCTCTATATCATCAGAAATCGCGATTCCGCCGCCCCACAATGAGTATTGTGCAACTTGGCAATATAGTGCCCTGAAAAGCAACGCATGGCAACTCTCTTCCTGTTGTCCATTCTGTAAACTTATCCTCCGATATTGGCTGACACATTCTTGCACGGCAGGGAATTCCGGGACGCAAACCATCTTCCTAAGCCAAATCGACCTCTCCTACCAGCTTTGTATTTCGTGCAAGCGCCTTTCAAGCCAAGAGAACCCCTCTCCAATGCGCCTGTCCCGCTTTTTGACGTATGATACATGGCACACCAGGCTAAAAAGGCTCACGATGAGACACAAGCAACTATTGGCGTCGATTAGGAGTTTGCCCCGCAACATCTGGGCGGTGTCGGCGACGAGTTTCCTCATGGATGTCTCCTCGGAGATGGTGTTGAACATCCTTCCCTTATTTCTGGCGAGCGTCTTGGGCGTGCAAACAACGTTCATCGGGTTGATCGAAGGGGTGGCGGAGTCGATGGCTTCGTTGCTGAGGGTGGGCTTTGGCTGGCTCTCGGATCGGTTAAAGAGCCGAACATGGCTCGCCGTTGCCGGTTATGGACTGTCTACGCTCGTCAAGCCGGTGTTCTACTTCGCCGGCTCGTGGGGCGGTGGCCGGTGCGCGCTGGGGGGACCGCGTAGGAAAAGGGATCCGCGCCGTGCGATGCCCTGGTAGCGGATTCGAAGCGCTCCTCAAACGCGTTGTAGATCCTAAGCGTCGGGTCCCCTTCTGCGCACCACGTCGACTCGTCGTCCTCGATCTCCATTCCCGGAACGTGCGCGAAAAAGAGGGCGGTAAGCGCAAGCACCCCCGCCAGCCACCACCAGCGATACTTGAGGATGAGCCTGCCGAATTGCCACGCACACCTTCCCTATTGCAGCATCCACAAGCTGATGGCCATGATGACCATGCCGACAACGACGCCCACGATGGAGAGGTGTTCCTTGCCAAACGAGCGGGCAACCGGAATCAATTCGTCGAGCGAGATGAAGACCATGATTCCAGCAACGGCGGCGAGCACGTAGCCAAGAACGGCTTCGCTTAAGAAGGGCAACAATATCACCGCGGCGAGGCCGGCTCCTATCGGCTCGGCGATCCCGGACAGAAACGACCACCAGAAGGCCTTCTTTCGACTGCCTGTTGCGGCGTAGATCGGCGCGGCCACGGCCAACCCCTCCGGGATGTTGTGGATGGCAATGGCCGTAGCGATCGCGATCCCGACCGACGTATCCTCAAGGGCACCGGCAAAGGAGGCCATCCCTTCGGGAAAGTTGTGGATGCCGATGCCCAGGGCGACAAACAGACCGGTCTTCATCAACTGGCTGTGGCGCTCGTCTCCGCCGGGATGGTGGTGCTCGGCCATGTAGTCGTGCGGAATGAGGACATCGACAAGGAACATCGCGCCCATGCCCAGGAAGAACGCCAGGTGAGCGGGGGCGAATCCAACCGACTCGATCCCGCTCTGCAACAGCTCGACAAACGAGACGAGAATCATTACCCCACCGGAGAAGCCCAGCGTCAACGCCATGAAGCCCGGGCCGGGCTTGCGTACGAGGATCCCCAACAGACCGCCGATGGCGGTGGATAACCCGGCAAGCGTCGTCAGCAACAGTGCAAACCCGACGCTACTTCCCATCGCACTCCTCCCAATAACGAGAATCCAGCGCTGTCATTATAGTCATTATGGTATGCAAATAGGTCATTAGGTAAGATCACGCAACCACGGAGTGGATGATGCACGTCATCGAAACGGACAACCTGATACGACGCTTTGGCAACCGGCTTGCGGTGGACGCACTCACACTTCACGCAAGTGCGGGCGAGATCCTCGGGTTCCTCGGGCCCAACGGCGCCGGCAAGACGACGACCATCCGCATGCTGGCGGGAATCATCGCCCCCACCTCCGGCCGCGCGATGGTCGCTGGCATCCGCCCCGATCGGGAACCGGAGCGGCTGCACGAGGCGATCGGTCTTCTCCCAGAGGCGCCGGGATTCTACGAGCGACTCTCCGCCAAGCGAAACCTCCAGTACTTCGCCGGGTTCTATTCCTCCATCGACAGCCAGACGCAGATCGAGAAATACCTGCGGCTGATCGGGTTGTGGGAGCGGCAAGGCGACCGGGTTGCCTCGTTTTCCAAGGGGATGAAGCAGCGGTTGGCTCTGGCACGGGCCTTGTTGCACGAGCCGAAGGTCCTGTTTCTCGACGAGCCGACCGCCGGCCTCGATCCTGAGGTTGCCAGCGAGTTGAGGAAACTGATCTCCAATCTGAGCCAGGCCGGGCGCACGATCTTTCTCTCCACCCACAACCTTGCCGAAGCGGAGCAGCTGTGCGATCGCATTGCGGTGGTACACACTCGCCTGATCGCACTCGATACGGCCGATAATCTGCGGCGGCGGCAGTTCCAAAGATCGATCATCGTCCGATTGGAATCTGTAAGCGATGAACTGCTCGAAACCGTAAAACAGCTCGCCTTCGTCCTCGATGCGGAACGCCAAGAAGAGAGAATTACGGTTCGGCTTGAGGATTCCGATCGCGATCGACCGGAACTCGTGTCCCGCATCGTGGAGGCCGGTGGACGGGTACTCGAGATCTTCGAGGAACAGCGCTCCCTCGAGGAAGTGTACCTGCACCTGGTGCGCGACGAGGAGGCCTCGCCTTCATGACCGTCAAGCGAATCACCAACGTACTGCGCAAGGAATGGGCGGTGATGACAGCAAGTTTCAGTAACCTGCTCTACGTCGTCCTCATCCCCTTGTTGGTCACCGGACAGGCGCTTCTCTTGATCTGGCTTGTCTCCAATTTCGTCGACGGGCAGGCGGCCACCACGGCGATGCTCCAAACGGTACCGCAGACCGCGGCGGGCGTGCTGCCGAGCCTGTCTGCGGCGGACCAGTTCCGAGTGCTGCTTCTCTCACAGTTCCACTTCTTTCTATTGATCGTCCCTGCGATGATCGCCAATGTGTTTGCCACAATGAGCATCGTCGAGGAGAAGATCACCCGCACGCTGGAGCCGCTGCTGGCCACGCCGGTACGGACGTGGGAACTTCTGGCGGGCAAGGCTCTGTCCGGAGCCATCCCCGCATTTGTTGCCACCTGGGTCTGTGCGGGGCTGTTCGTGGGCGCCGCCGTCGGCCTGGGATGGGGGCATCTACTGCGTTTTATCCTCTCCCCGACGTGGTACTTGGCGCTCTTCCTGCTGACCCCGGCTGTAGCGGTGACGAGCTTCGTACTGGGCGTGATCGGTTCCTCCCGCGCCAGCGACCCCAAAGGAGCGCAGGGCATCGCAGTCGTGATCGTGCTGCCGATCTTCGTCCTGATTGGTGTGCAGGTGACAGGGCTGGTTTGGTTCACGCCAACCCTGACTTGGATCCTCGCCTTGGGGATCGGCGCGATTGACCTGTTGTTGGTCTACGTCGCGGTGCGGCTGTTTCAGCGGGAGTCGATCGTGGTCCGCTGGCGATAGCGTCCGGCAACACTTCCGTGATCCTTGGTAGAGTTTCGGCTTCCTCCACTAGTCATTCTCTGCACCGGCCCACCGCACCCGTAAGCATTTCCTCAACGGCGGTGCTTGCTCCCAGATGATCCGGTTCTGAGGCCCACAGGTGAAGAAACGCGCCCCTTCGGCCGGCCTGCGCAAGGACATCCAAGCCGCGGGAGTAGGCCTCTGCTAGTATCTCTGGATTGGGGAAGGCACCGTACCAGTAGTCCATCCCCAGGACGGCGACGAATCGGCAGTCGATGTCGTACTTATCACCGAGGAAGTCGATGACGCGCGAGCGTTCCCGTACGTCGTCGATGAAGTCTTCAAGACTACGGATGTCTTGCGTCCCGTCGTCGTAGCGCTTCCAGGGGAAGATCGTCATCCCGATGCCGTCGTAGCCTTCGAAGGCACGGTGCTGATCGAGGGTTTCCCAGCGGCCGATATAGGGGTGTTCGGCGGTGACGACTTGGCCCTCGTACACCGCGCGAATC
The DNA here is from genome assembly GCA_964436395.1 of uncultured Gemmatimonadaceae bacterium. Taxonomy (GTDB): domain Bacteria; phylum Gemmatimonadota; class Gemmatimonadetes; order Gemmatimonadales; family GWC2-71-9; genus JBDGYW01. Next base: position 4,115 of record CAYTDU010000227.1, read on the forward strand.
TGAGGGAGGATTTGCCTGAGCCACTCACCGGCAGTGTCCGCATCAAAGATGAGGCACATCTCCACACCGGGGGAGAACATCTCAACGTCGTTTTCTTGCGCGAATCGAGCCCACCTGAGCACAGTCTGTGTCCACAACTGCTCATCGAGTCTCCAGCGGGCAACGACCCAACAATCATGCGAGTCCACGTACGGGGAAAGGAAGATTTTGAACCCTCGAGCATGAGCCGCGGCGATCGCCTCTCCTAGGGCGGTTTGCGCTTCGACATCGTTTCCGATCAACCCACCATCCGCAGTTCCATTGTAGAACGCACGGATGTGCAACCAATTGGCATCAACCTACGCAGCTTTGGCGAGGAAGCGTCGATTGCTCGATGGGTTGTAGATCTCGCGGTAGATCCCGGGACGGTAATAGTAGACAATCGTCCGCCAGGTGAGGCCACGCATCTCAAGCGTGCCATTCCCAGTTGCGGCGCCGGCCGCAACTAGGACGGCAAGAATCGTTACACATAAAAGGACAACGATGAGTGTCTGCGCGCTTGCCGAAATCGCCTTCGAGTCAGTCTGCGGCCATCGCTAGTACGCACGAGAAAAGTAGGCCAACCCCTGAGCCGGTTTGCCGCAGACGGTACAGGTCTTTCCCTTCGGATGCCACTCCTCGTTTAGATCGAGCGGAAAGCAGCGGGACGTGGCCTTCGTCTCCTCTTTGATCCGGTTCTCGCATTCCGCAGTGCCGCAGTGCCAGATCAGTGCCCAGCCCTCGTTCACGATTTCCTTGAGCTCCTCGTGCGAGCCGGCCTCGTGCAAGTTGGCGTCGCGAAACGCCGTCGCCTGCACAAGGAGGTTGTTCTGGATCGAATCAAGCAGCTGAATGACAGTGGAAACGAGATCCGCAGCAGATACGGACTGCTTGCCCTCCCTGCCCGGAGTATCTCGCCGAACAAGGATTGCCGTGCCCGCCTCCACCTCCCTTGGACCAACCTCCATCCGCAACGGCACACCGCGCATCTCCCAGTCGTTGAACTTGAACCCCGGGGTTATTCCCACGCGATCATCAATGTGTACGCGCACCCCGGCGGCACCTAGCACAGCATGAAGCTCGTTGATCGTTTCCATAACAAGCGTCTTCTCTTCGTCCGTCTTCCAAATCGGCACGATCACCACCTGGATCGGCGCGATTCGAGGAGGAAGCCTCAGACCCTTGTCGTCGCCGTGTGCCATCACAACCCCCCCGACCATGCGGGTGCTGACGCCCCATGAGGTCGTCCAACAAAGCTGTTGCTCGTTGTTCTCATCGAGGTACTGAATGCCGAATACTTTGGCAAAATTCTGGCCGAGGAAATGCGACGTCCCTGACTGCAGTGCCCATTTGTTCCCCATCATCGCTTCGATGGTATAGGAGGCTTCGGCCCCGGCGAACTTCTCCTGCACGCTCTTTAGCCCTTTGATGACGGGGATGGCCGCTTCGGTGATCGCGCAATCGGCGTAGATGTCGAGCATTCGCATCGTCTCCTCCTCCGCCTCTTCCTTCCTCGCGTGAGCGGTGTGTCCTTCCTGCCACAGAAACTCCATCGTACGCAGAAACAGGCGGGGCCGCAGTTCCCAGCGCACCATGTTTGCCCACTGGTTGATCAGAAGCGGCAAATCCCGATAGGACTGAATCCACTCGGCAAAGCTATAGCCGATGATCGTCTCGGAGGTTGGTCGCACTACGAGCGGCTCTTCCAGCTCCTTGCCGCCGCCGTGTGTCACCACGGCGAGCTCGGGCTTGAATCCCTCCACGTGTTCGGCTTCTTTTTGGATGAAGCTCATCGGGATGAACAGCGGAAAGTACGCGTTCTTGTGCCCGCTGGCCTTGAAGCGCCGATCCAGCGCAGCCTTTATGTTCTCCCACAGCTCGTAGCCGTACGGCTTGATGATCATGCAGCCGCGCACAGGCGCATAGTCGGCTAGATCCGCCTTCCTCACCACATCGGTGTACCAGCGTGCATAGTCTTCACTGCGGGGAGTGACGCCTTGAGATGCCATACCGTCTTTTTCTCCTTTAGTCGTAATTTTCCACAAGCGTAGAGGCAACCCGCCCTCTGTGAATCCAACAGGGTGAAATGTGCCTTCTCGTACAAGTGTACCGTGTTTTCGGCCGTTGAGAAAGGTCTTGATTCTCAAGGGGACAATTACCGGTTGTGATCCCGGCTTCCTCTCCTCTTCCACGAAATTCGCTCGCCGCTCGGGTTAAAACCTACTAAGGAATGAAAGATCTGACCGTCCGTCAATCCCACGCTGGTGGCACATCACCGGATGGCATCAAGCACACACCCGGCGAGGTTTCCTCGCCGGGTGTGTGCAAACGCAAGCAGGTGCTGATGGCTCTACGGCGCTTGCCAGAGCGGCTCTTCCATCGGTGGTTGCCCGAGGGATTGAATGATGAAGCGATCAAGGCGGGCTAACAGTACCTCAATCCGCTCGGTCAGAAGCTCCATCCGGGCCTTTTCCGGCTGATACTCCCTGGCCCGCTGTCCAATACGGTGAAGCTGTTTGGCAATCTCACCGAGCATGGCCTTCGTCGTTCTCTCGAACTGCTGCGCCTCAATCCGGCCCATTCGCCTGGTGGCTCCAGCAATGTAGCCATCGACCCACTGGCGGAGCTCTTTCAGCTCTTCCTGTGCCCTTTCTCTCTCGGGGGAAGGCTTGGGCGCTGCATCTGCCCGCTCCACGATCCTCTCCAACACGGCGACCAGACGGTGGAGCATGAGATCGAGCTTAACGAGCTGCTCCTCGATCCGCGGTCTGCCTTCGTCACTGTCTGGGGCAACGGCCAATTCTTCACTCAGTTCCTCCAACAGCCCAAGGATTCCTTCGACTTGCTCTTCCAGCGCGGGAAACTCGGCATGCTGAAGCCGCTCAAGCTCTGCGTCGAGACGTTCCAGGATGCTTGTGAGTCCTACAAGAGCGGGCGGTTGCCCGCCTTGTCTTTCTTCTGAATGCCCCACACCGGCAGAGACCGGTAGCGCCATGATAACGATGAAGCACGCAACGGCCATCGTCATCACTGTGTGTTCCCATCCGCTACTCCGGTTGTGTTTCGCCTTCTCTTTCATGGATCCTCCTTTTCTTTGGATAACCGGCCACAACGGTAGAAGGACCCTGGTCACTGAAGAATCGTTACGGGGTCAAATCCGTATCAATCCACGCTGACCCCCTTGCCTTCTTGCTAGTCACTGTCTACCTTTAGAAACGTGAGCAGCAGACGGGATGTACCTATTCAAAGACTTGCGATTGGCATCTGCGCAGCCGCCGTGCTGCTGACCGGCCTTGCCGTCGGCCTGTTTGTACACACCTACCACGCCGTTGTTCACGAAGCATTTGTTGAGCGCAGCACGGCATACGCGGCTGCATTTGCCAACGTCGCAGAGGCGTGGCGTAGAGGTGGAGACGAGGAGATGGTCGAGACGGCTGCGCGCTTCTTGCTTCTGGGCAGCGCTCTTTATGTACAAGTGGTCTCCGGAACCGCCGTTCTGATTGATGAGCGCACCCAAGACAGCGATTCTCTTGATCTATTGCGACCGCCCGTCCCAAGCGCCGGTCGCACGGTGGAACAGCGCCGCCTCGGCGACGGCCCCCGCTTCCTCGATGTGATTATTCCAACGACTTTCGCAACCACGGAAGACCAAGAATCAGAGAGTGGATACGTACGCATCGGCGTCAACGCGTCCACGGTCGGGGAGCGCATACGCAGCACGACACTGATCGCTTCCGGAATTGGCTTCGCGTTTGATGGT
>CAYTDU010000228.1:0-7888 GCA_964436395.1 uncultured Gemmatimonadaceae bacterium
TGCTGTTCTGGTTCCACTGCTCCAGCGGCTACCAGTTGCGCCAACATCCGCGGGGTGACAGATCTCGCCCCCTCCGCGGCGTGTTCGCGCTCCGGAGCCCCCACCGACCCAACCCGATAGGTGTGACGCAAGCCACGATCACAAAGCTAGAAGACGGCGTACTATCGGTGACGGCGCTCGACGCTTTTGATGGGACTCCCGTTCTCGACATAAAGCCCGCGGACGCCGTGCGCCGTTTGTGAACGCAGGGCTGAGACAATACATCCGGTCTCGGTGCCGAAAGCGGGACGATCTGTAATCGACACATAGGTAGAACCCGTATTCATGCTACGGATAAGTGCTGATTTATCGCACAGGCCCACATCCGTAACATGAGATTCGAGCACTTCCACTTCTTGCTGAGGGAGTGCCCGCAACAGCTACCGACCAACGAGCAAAGCAACTTCCTCCGTCGAGGCCCTGCTGCCCTTGGCGAGAGCACGGAGAGAGTGCAGCTGAGGTGCAATGAGGAAAGCCCGACAATCAGGCTCTATGCTCCATCGGAAACCATCCGAAACCCAACACTATCGGGAGCTCTTCTGGCAGACGTTCGGGCGAATGCTGCTGTTGTACTTCATGCCACTACTGCTGCTTGCAGCCTTCTTCCACATCCAATACCGGCGACTACTGCACCAGAGCGTGCGCTTGCATCTCGAGGTTATCGCGGAACACCAGGCCAACACTTTCAACCTGTTCTTGCGTGAGCGGCTGATCAACCTGGACAACATCATTGACGACCCTTCATTTGCCTTAGCGTTTTCGGACCGGGTGTTTCTTCAGACATTCCTGGAAGAGCTGCACCATACCAGCGAAGCCTTCGTTGACTTGGGCTGTGTGAACCAAAATGGGTCCCTCGTCTCATATGTCGGCCCGATCGACTTCTCTGATTCCGTCAACTACTCGAGCGAAGACTGGTTCCAAGAACTGCTACACGGTGATCGGCGATCGGTGATTACTGAGGTATATCTGGGCTTTCGTGGCGATCCTCACTTCACGATTGCGGTGAAGCGACAGCGAAGTAACGGTACACAAATCCTGCGATCCACCCTCTCGCCACAATGGCTGTCCTCATATCTGACAACTCTCGAAGGTGGAAGCGAGGTACACGCGGCCGTGGTGAACGGTGCCGGTATTCAACAAATCAAGACTTCATCCTCAAGCCTTGAATCTGAAAGCGAAATTCTCGTACCGCCACGCCTCCCCGAACGAGGTTTCGTCGAATCCGACGAATCGAGCACATCCTCAGATTACGCCTACGCGTGGTTGCGTGAAACGCCTTGGGCACTGGTGGTCACAGACGCAAGAGGTCGGCCGAGTTTTGGTCCCTTGGGCTCACCCGGTCACATCCTGGTGGCAACGCTCGTATTCGTGGCCCTCGGTGGCCTGATCATCTTTGCTCGTGCTCGCTACGTGACTGGTAAGCAGCTCGCCGTAGAACAACACGAAGCTGAACTCTCCGGCCAGCTAGTGCATGCCGCAAGATTGGCGTCTGTGGGGGAACTGGCAGCCGGTATAGCTCACGAGATAAACAACCCGCTCGCTATCATCGCGGAAGAGGCGGGCGTGATGATGGATGCGTTGGACCCGACTCTCGCTAACGATGACGACGAAGAGATAGATCCGGTGGAGCACCTTAGCATCATCAACGATGCCGTATTCAGGTGCCGCGACATCACGCGAAAGCTTCTCTCTTTCGTACGCCACACCGACACAAAGCTCGAGCTGCAGAACGTGCACGAAATTCTCGACGAAGTATTGGATGGCATACTGGGAAACGAGTTGTCCATCTCTAACGTGCAGGTGCATCGCAAATATGACGAGCGAGTTTCCGATATCCTCACCAATCGGAGCCAGTTGATCCAGGTGTTCGTAAATCTATTCAAGAACGCGTTGGATGCGATGTCGAATGGGGGAGAGTTATCTGTTGCCACACGTAGCACTGGCGATCGGGTCTCCGTAGCAGTGAATGACACTGGATGTGGCATGAGCGAAGAACAGTTGGAACGCGTCTTCATGCCGTTCTTCACAACAAAGGACCCTGGCAAGGGCACCGGCCTCGGACTCAGTGTCAGCTACAGCATCATCCAGAACCTCGGCGGCCGAATACGGGTCGAAAGCACACGTGGCAAGGGAAGCACATTCACAATCGAGATGCCATATGCCATGGAACAGTCGCGCACACGGGAGTAGGTGAGAACATGGCAACGAGAGTCAAGGACATGATGCTTTCACTGGAGGAGTACGCGGTGGTTGCGGAAGACGCCACCATCCTCGACGCTCTGGTCGCGCTCGACGATTCGCAGGTCAAGGTGCCACCGGGGCGTCAACCCCATCGAGCTGTTCTCGTACGAGGTGCGAATGGTGCGATCGTCGGCAAATTGCATCACTTCGCATTCATGCGCGCCTTGATTCCCGAGCGCGACCCAATGCTAGAGAAGAACGTTCTCGACCAGGCCGGCGTGAGCGACGACCTTCTACAGGCATCAATGCAGACATTGGACTTTCTCACCGGAGATCTCGTGAATGTCTGCGAGCGCGCGCGGAATGTGCGCGTAAGGGACGTCTGCACCCCGGCAAACGCCGGCATCGACGAGGCAGCCCCGCTCTCAGACGCGATCGCCGCGTTCTTGAAACACCAAACATTGTCGTTGCTGGTGCGCCGGGGGCAAGAGGCTGTCGGAATCCTCCGCCTTAGCGACCTCTTCGATGCGCTCGCGAATGAAATCAGGCGGGAAGACTGCCTCTGAAGAGGAGACTGGAGAAGATAATGTCGAAGGTTCTGCTCGTTGACGACGAGGACAGATTCCGTACTTCCCTGGCCAAACGGCTGCGCAAACGCGGATTCGAGGTAGTCGACGTCGACTGCGGAGAGGAGGCCGTCAGGACAGCGCACCAGGACGATGCGATCGAGATGGCGGTTATAGATCTCAAAATGCCCGATATGGACGGCATTGAGACACTGCAAGAACTAAAGGCATTTCGCCCAGCTTTGCAGGCAATCATGCTCACCGGGCACGGCAGCATGGACTCGGCAAAAGATGCGGGGCGTCTGGATGCATTCAAATACCTGCAGAAACCGTGCGAAGTCGAGGAATTAGTCAGTGTCTTGGACGACGCACAAAAGGAAGTGATTCACGCGAAAGACCGGCATGAGATTCCACGCCAAGTTGGCTGGGGCGCGCCCGGCAAGTGGTTGATTGGAAATCACAACTCCCGACCGCTGTTCATCATCTTGGGCTTCGCACTTTTCGTGGCGCTTTTACTTGCCCCCACGCCTGCATCACTCGTTCAACTGGTGAGCGTTGAAAAAACTGCGCCCAATCCAGTTGGAACGATGTCAGACGAGATCGCTGGTTATGCGGACTATCGGAACATGGCTGCGGGCGAGACGATTGCCGAGTATTACAGCGAGAAGTACCGACTCACGAGAGATACGACTGCGGCGGACGGTACCACCACGACAACTCTGCTGGATCCAAATGACGTAGCCTTCCGTGCCAAGATGATGCTTGGGCTGATCTTCGTTGCCGCAATGTTCTGGGCGACCGGTGCTATTCCCGTGGCGGTAACCGCACTACTTGTTGGCGTCGTACTCTACCTGTTCGGGATCTTCAAACCGGACGACATCGCTCGCGCGTTCGCCAAAGACGCAGTCATCTTCATATTCGGAGTGCTTGCACTCGCGAAGGCGATCACAAAGACCGGCCTCGATAGGCGGTTGGGGTTGCTGTTGCTCGCGCCGGCAAAGAGCATCTCGCTCTTGCTTCTGGTCTTTCTGCCGTTGTTCTCGGTGGCCTGTTCGTTCATCTCCGAACACGCGCTGGTTGCGTTCATGATGCCGCTGTTTGTGATGGTGTACGCAAGCGCTACCCGAGCCGCTGGTATCAAAAGAGACAAGGCACTAATGGTGCTTTTCGCTTTGTCGCTCTGTTTTGCCGCGAATTCGGGTGGACCGGGCTCCCCCGCCGCAGGTGGCCGCAACGCAATCATGATCGGCATTCTCTCCGACTACGGAATCGCACCGACGTTCGGCCAATGGGTGAAGTACGGACTCCCAATGGTCCCGGTAATGTCGTTCTTTGTGGGGCTCTACTTTCTCACATTCGTTTCCCGAAAGGCGCAGGTGAAATCGCTCGACATATCGGCGGTCGTGCGTCGCGCCGCCGAGAAGATTGGCCCCATGACCCGCAGCGAGTACGTCACAGCTGCCGTTCTGGGCCTCGTCATCCTGCTATGGGTCACGTGCAGCGGCTCTCTTGGCATGGGCGGACCGGTGATCCTCGGCCTCGTGCTGTTGAACATCTTTCGTGTCTTGTCGTGGAAAGACATGGCGAGCATCCACTGGGAGGTCGTGCTCCTATACGCAGGAGCCAGTGCGATTGGTAAAGCGCTGGCCGCAACGGGTGGAGCTTTGTATTTGGCCGGCGGTTTCGTCAGTGTGCTGCCGGACTTCATGCGGAACGGTTCGGGTCTAGCCATCGCCTCGAGCACTTTCACCGGTCTCATCACCAACTTCATGAGCGACGGTGCAACCGTCGCGGCATTGGGCCCGATCACCGTACCGATGGCCAATATCGCAGCGGTTCATCCTTGGATGATCGGCCTTTCGACCGCGTTTGCTTCGTCATTCGCTCACATGTTGATAATCGGCACACCATCCAACGCATTGGCCTTTGCAATGGCCAAAGACCCGAATACCGGGGAACAGCTCGTATCCCTCGGTGATTTCTTCAAGCATGGAGCTGCAGTCCTGCTACTCAGCTTCTTGGTGCTATGGGGATGGGTGATTCTAGGCTATTGGCGACTCTTGGGTTTTCCTGGAACGTGAGTGACACGAGGACAAAACAATGGGACACATAATCAAGCTCCTGATAGTAGACGACGAAACACGCTTCTTGGATGCGATCGCCAAGCGGCTGCGGAAACGCGGTTTCGAAGTCGCGACTGCATCTAACGGTTCTGATGCCATCGATTTGGCGAGAACCGAGAAATTCGATATCGCACTCCTGGATCTCAAGATGCCCGGCATGGACGGCAGCGAGGTGCTACGGCGTCTCAAGGCAGAACATGAGTTCTTGGAGGCGATCATACTCACAGGCCATGGTTCTCTTGAAAGCGCCGTCCAACTCACGAAGCTGGGGGCTTTTTCATATCTACCAAAACCATACGAGTTGGACGCACTTATCCAAACACTCAAGGATGCATACGAAACCAGGCTGAATAAGAAGTTCGTGGCAGACGAACAAAAGAAGGTTGAACTGTTGGCCGCAGCGGTAGGAGAAAGCCCCCTCGCAATACTGCGGAGATTACGCGACTTGGATGACGATCGGAGATGATGCAACTACCGTAGGTACTTGCCGCACCACGGTGCGGCAAGTCCCGATTCCCAGTCACACGCGTCGCTTCGTAATCTGTTGCTAGTCTCCCCGGTTTCGACTGTCAGCTCAACCCTGACAAATCGCAGGCCGGGTTGGACGATCGACTCTGATGAAGGAGCAATTTCAGCTCACGAAGGATGCTTTTCCGATGGCTGATTCTTTGACTGTAGAGCCCACGGGCTACGACAAGTACGTCAACTACAAGACACTGTCGATTGCGGTTGGTTTATTCGTTGTGTTGATCGCCATCCCCCTGCCTAGCAGCATGCGGGATGTAGCTACTGAATACAGTGCCGGAGAGAATGCCGTCCTGGAGTTCTATACTCAGGAGCTGTTTGGCGAAGAGTTTGGGGAAGTGGAACAGTGGGAGGCTCTCACCGCACGTATACTCGAACACAACATGCGCCAGGGCGCGTTGGCCCGAAGGAGTGTTCTCCACATCAACTCGAGTCATGTCCAGCGCATGGGCATCGAACACCAGTCATTACACTTGGAGGAGTTCCACTCGCTCGTCGAATCCATCGACGACCAGACATTTCTCGATCTTATGACCCGAGCGCACGCGCTCCGGCATGAGATACTCTCCTACGAGAAACTCGGCGATGAAGACAGAGAGTTGGCAAACCAAGCAGCTTGGCACATCAAGGTGGCCGTCGCCATGACCGCTTTCGTCGTGACCTGTTTCGTGACAGAGGCGATCCCACTGCCGGGAGTGGCTTTCTGCATAGGATTGATACTCGTGTTTACAGGCGTGGTCGGCCGTGAGGAGGTTGCCGCTCTGTTCTGGTCGGACGCGTGCTGGTTCATAATGGGTAGTTTGATGTTCGCCGCGGCTTTTGTAAAAACAGGAGTAGACAAGCGGATCTGTCTCATGCTATTCCGGCGCCTGGCCCGCCCGCGGGTGGGATGGATCACAGGCATCATCATACTCGTTGTAGCACCTGCGGCCGCTTTCATTTCCGACCACGCGCTGGCTGCGATGTTTCTACCCATCGCAATCATCCTGTACAACAACAGCCTTACCGCTCAAACCCCGAAGGATTCGGAACTCGCCAAGATGTTGGTCATCTGCATAGCAATGGCCTGCAACATCGGTGGGTTTGGCTCTCCTTCCGGTGGAGCGCGCAACGTCATTTTGCTCACGTATATGGAGGACATGTTCGGGTTTACCTTCGGATACGGGCAATGGATTGTCTACGCATTCCCGTTCGTGCTCATAATGATGCCGCTCCTTTGGTGCACGCTGAACTGGCGGTTCAGGCCGCAAATCAGAGACATGGCTCCAGCCCTGGCCACTCTGAAGCGCGACATAGACCGTTCAGGGAACTGGAACCGCAATCAGATCATCGCCGTAATCATCTTCCTTGTGATGTTGCTCGGATGGATTACCGAGAAGAATCTGCTGTTGCAAATCACCGGTATTCGGTTTGGTATTGGCGTAATCGCAGTCGCTGGGGCGGTCGCGTACCTACTATTCGGAATCGTCAACTGGCGCGATTACCAGGAAAAGGTCGATTGGGGGGTGGTGTGGCTCTACGCAGGAGCCATCATCTTCGGGAGGGTGCTGGACGAAACGGGCGCAGCGTATTGGATGGCACGCTCAGTGGTGGAGGGCCTAGCACAGTTTGGCATGGCAGGAGGTCAAGCTTTGTTGGCGGTAGGTGCGGCGGTCACAGCTACCCTCACAAACCTGATGGCAGACGGTCCGGCCGCCGCCGCGGTCGGCCCGATTACACTCAACATGGCAGCCATCTCCGACCCGGGCACCACTCTGATCCCGTTCATGGGGTTGATTACCGCGGCCTCTTCATCCCTGGCCTACTTGCTGGTAATCGGCACGCCCCCCAACGCCATAGTCTACGCTAGCGGCTTCCTTCAGCCGAAGGATTTCTTGAGGGTCGGAATACCATGCTTCATTCTGGCGTTCATGGTACTGATGGTACTCAACTCGCTCTACTGGCCGGTGCTTGGCTTCCCCGGTATGGCTCCTTATTGACGGAGACTTGAGGATATGGAAAACGACAAGCAACGAATGAGACTCCTGTTGGTCGATGACGAGGACGACTTCCGCGATGCTGCACACCAGGCACTCGAACGACAGGGATTCGATGTAACTGATGTGGAGAGCGGAGAGCGAGCGTTGGACTACCTCGCGGACAATCGCCCGGAGGTCGTAGTTCTCGACCTGAAGATGGACGGGTTGGACGGCATCTCCACCCTGGATCGTATACGTGAATTCGACAAGGCGTTGCCTGTTTTGATCCTGACCGGACACGGGAAATACGATGACGCATTGGCGGGCATCAGGCTTGGCGTTGTCGACTTCGTGCAAAAGCCGGTGGACATGGTCGATCTCGGCACCCGCATCCGCAAGCTCGTGGCGCTGGGTGGAGAGGCGCAACTCGAGGAAAAGACAATCGGCGATCTGATGGTGCGTGTAGGGGCTATCAGGTCGAAATCCAGCATAGGGC
>CAYTDU010000229.1:0-7879 GCA_964436395.1 uncultured Gemmatimonadaceae bacterium
GGAACGTGATCGTCAGTAGCCTTCGTTTCATCAGCAATTCCCTCCGAGCGGATGGTGCGGCGCGGACAAATCAGCTCTCCTTGAAGCGCATGGCACTCGACGCTGCTTCATGCGCCTTTTTGGGCTGCGGCACAAGGATATTTCCCACAAGCTGACGACGGCATTGTCAACTTGAGCCGGTACCATCCAGACTTCTTGCATGACAACATACACAAGCAGCTATCACGGCCACCGTTTCCCGCCCAAGGTAATCAGTCACGCTGTCTGGTTGTATCACCGATTCTCCTTGAGCTTCCGAGATATCGAGGAGCTACTGGCAAAGCGCGGAATTTTCGTCACCTACGAGACCATCCGCCGGTGGTGTAAAAAGTTCGGGCCCGAGTACGCACGGAACCTCCGACGTCGGCAGGACCCAAACGGTGACATCTGGCATCTGGACGAGGTGTTTGTGAAGACACCAAAGGGTTCTTTCGGAAGCTCCTGAAGGCGCAAGGAAGGAAACCGTGGCGGCTGGGGAGGCATCTGCTGCGAGCGAACAACGACCGATTATTGCGCGAACAGTCGTTAAGTGCATCGCTCAATGCAGCGGCGATCACTTCATCGCGAACGTAGTGCAGGCGAATCATCTTCGGAACGTCTTCATCGTCGTAGTGGCACCGAACGGCGTCTCGAACCTGAAATCGTTTGATGCGTCGGCGAGTACCTTGACACACGCCCGGTGCACGGTACAGTCCTTATTGCAAAGGTTTGCAATAGAGGAAGGATCCTGTACAAGATGACTTGCGAGAGAAGATTCGAAAGAGCGCTTCACGCTCGGGGACTCCGTATGACTCCGCAGCGCGAAGCCATCCTCTCTGTGCTGCACGGCTTCGATGCTCCGGTCACCGCAGAAGAGATTCACCATCGGGCCCACCGGATGCGGCCGGGTGTGAAGCTCTCCACCGTGTACCGGACCCTCGAACTGCTCAAGTCACTTGGCCTGGTCTCCGTCGTCGACGTGGGAGACAGAAGGCTTCGCTACATTCACGAGAGTGCAGAGGTCCCCCACTTTCATCTGAGCTGCCGTTCCTGCGGCCGGGTAGTCGGAGTCGGAAGCGAGGAGCTTCGAGAAGTCGCCGCCGCGATGCTCTCGCGGTACCAGTTCGAGGTGAACGTGAATCAGGTCACGCTCCCCGGCCTTTGCAGGGAGTGTCGATGAGCCGTGCGGTTCAGGCTCTGCCGGTCGGGATCCCTGGAGACGGAGAAATGCAGGGCTCGGCGAAACTGGAATTCGGCGAGAGGCGCAAAGCTCTGCTAGTCGTCCTCCTTCTGGTGCTCGTGATCGCGGCAGCTGTCGTAGCGACACTCTCCGGCACCTACGACCTCTCCGTTTTGGAGGTGTTGGAGACCTTCAGAGTCAGACTTCCGTGGGTGGCGGATGCCCGCGTCGACAGAGTTCACGACACCATCGTCTGGCAGATCCGGCTTCCGCGCGTGCTGGTGGGTGTACTCGTGGGGTTCGGTCTGGCGACAGCAGGAGCCGTCTACCAGGGCACCTTCCGGAATCCACTGGTCGAACCGTTCATACTTGGCGTCTCCGCGGGGGCTTCATTCGGAGCGTCTCTGGCCATCCTATATCCCGGTCTCTTTCTGAATCTCCAGGTGGGGGCGTTTGGATTCGGGCTCGTAGCCGTTTCCATTGTCTACTTCTCGTCCCGGATCCATGGTCAGAATTCGCCGGTCAACCTCATTCTGGCGGGAGTGATCGTCAGTTCCCTGTTTCAGGCGCTCGTATCGATCCTCAAGTACAGCTCCGACGATGCCGCATTGCGGGCCATTGTTTTCTGGATCATGGGAGGTTTGTATTTCGCCGGCTGGAACGACATTGCCTACCTGTTCCCGGTTGTCGTCGTAACCATCGCCACCATCTGGGTCCTGGGGTGGCGTCTCAACGTGCTTTCCATGGGGGATGACGAGGCTCGCTCGCTCGGCATCCACCCGGGTCGGCTGAGGCTGGTTCTCATCCTGCTTGCCACGCTGATGACCGGCATCGTCGTCGCCTCGGTAGGTGTCATTGCCTGGGTCGGTCTGATGATGCCACATGCTGCACGTATGATGCTGGGCCCCGACCACCGCTTCGTGATTCCAGGCGCCGCTCTGCTGGGGGCCGCTTACCTATTGCTGTGCGACACGCTCGCCCGGACGCTGATCGGAACCGAGATCCCGCTCAGCATCATCACCTCGATTCTGGGCGCTCCCTACCTTCTCTACCTGCTCCGCAGCCGTGGGCGAGCGGTGTTCGGGGGCTAGACAGGCTATGACGCTTCGCGTTCAGGACCTTCATTTCAGCTACGGTCCGAGACCAATCCTCGAGGGGATTTCGTTCGAGATCGAGCGGGGCACCCTGAACGGATTGTTTGGGCCCAACGGAAGCGGAAAGACCACCCTGTTCCGGTGCTTCCTCGGGCTCCTGCGGATCGAAGCCGGGGAGATAGCCCTATGCGATCACGACATCTCGCGGCTTACGGTTCGGGAGAAGGCCCGTCTGATCGGGTACGTCCCGCAGGAGCATCGACCGCCGTTCCCCTACAAGGTCAAGGAGATAGTCCTGATGGGGCGCACTCCGCACATGAATGGGAATTTCTACTACCTCGGCAGGAATCATGGAGCGGCAGTCGCCGGAGCCCTGGAGACGCTGGGCATTCTGCACCTCGCCGACGAGAGATACGACCAGCTTTCGGGCGGACAGCGCCAGCTAGTGCTCATCGCCCGCGCCATGGCCCAGCAGACACCGATCCTCATCCTGGATGAGCCGACGTCGGCGCTGGACTTCAGCAACCAGATTCGGATCTGGCAGATACTGCGTCGCCTCGCCGGTCAGGGCACGACGGTGATCGCCTGCAGCCACGATCCCAACCACTTGCTCTGGTTCGCAGACCGCGTGCTCGCGCTGAACCGGGGCCGGATCGTGGCCGACGGCCCGCCCGCAACCGTGCTCGGCGAGCCTGTCCTGGATTCATTCTACAGGGAGGCCTGCGCCTTGAAGGAGCTCGACGGTACTCTCGTGGTCGTGCCGAGAGTGGTAGCGGAGAGTCGGGTTCAGGGCGAACCGGAATCGCATGCGCGGGGCAGCGACTTGGTCCCCTCACCTCCGCGGTGAGGTCGGGATGAAACGGGTCGGACCCGGCTCAACAGCCCTGGCGGCCGTGGCCGCAATCACGCTGTCATGTGGCGAGCCTGCGCCAGGCGCGACGGCAACCGCGCGGCATCCCGCCGCATCGAGCGATACGCGTACTGTGGTGGACAGCCGCGGGGCGGCCGTCGCAGTCCCCCGGAATCCTCAGCGGGTGGTCACGATCAGCGACTGTCTGATAGAAGAGATTATGATCGTTCTGGGCGTCGAGGATCGACTCGCCGGGGTTGGATCGGCCTGCCTGATCGAAGAGTTCCGATACGAATTCGAGGGCACCTCGCAGCGCTTCGCCTACTCGGGAGGCAAAAATCCGGCGCTCCTCTTGAACCCCGAGATGGCCGACCTGCCACTGTTCGTGCGTTCGGGCACCGAAATCAACTTCGAGACCCTGGCCGGACTCGAGCCCGATCTTCTATTGATCGATCTGGGCTCTTGCAGTCTGAACTGGAGAAACGAGCCCAGGGCGATGCAGCAGGGGCTGGAGCGACTGAAGGGGCTCGGCATTCCCACCCTGATTCTCCAAGGTCCGAATTCCGGCGGGAGTCGCAATGTCGAGAGCCTTTCCCGGGTCGCCAGAATCCTGGGTGAAGTGTTCGGCGAGTCCGAAAAAGCAGCCGAGCTGGCGGAGACACTGGAGAAGTCGATCGAACCGGTCGTGGAGCGGACAAAAGGGGTTCCCGACAGCAGCAAACCCTCTGTTCTCCTGCTGGGGTTGAACCCCAACGTCCGCGGCGGGTCGGGAGCCATCGGACTCGCCTACGGGGCGCGGGACATCCATTCCCACATCGTGGATAGGCTGGTCAACGCCCGAAACGCCTACCGCCGCAACACTTCGGCGATCCTCAACTTGGAGCAGATCCTCA
The DNA here is from genome assembly GCA_964436395.1 of uncultured Gemmatimonadaceae bacterium. GTDB lineage: Bacteria > Gemmatimonadota > Gemmatimonadetes > Gemmatimonadales > GWC2-71-9 > JBDGYW01. The sequence continues at coordinate 4,036 of CAYTDU010000229.1, forward strand.
GCATGAACCCGGATGTTCTCATTCTGCCGACGTCGAACGGATTCCATCCGCCGCGCGAGCTTTACGACGTTTCCCATTTCCAGACCCTGGATCTGCTCGAAGCTGTCCGAGAGCGACGAGTCGCGGCGCTGCCCTGGAGCCCCTGCAACTGCGACAAGCGTCTCGAATACCCGATCGACGTCATGATCATCGCCAGCGCTGTCTATCCGGACCTGTTCGTGGACATCGAACTCGACGAGTGGATCCTCCAGTTCTTCGGATCGGTCTACGGGGTCGATCGCGCGACCGCCATGAGGATGCTGCAAGCGCTGTGGCTGGATTGGGTGCTGTGACCGAGGGAGACGCGGGAGCAAAACAGCATGAGTGCCTCGTGATCGCTACGTTCAGCGAGCCTCACTGTTGGACCTGCCCGTCGAATACGAGATGATGTCTTGCGGTTGCGGTGCAGTCGAAGATCCGACAGGCAATACGAAGGGATGAGTTGAATGACTGAGTGGACTACTTCACGCCCATCGTCGAGCAGGCTGGCGCCTTGCTCGTTGGCGGACACAGCGTGGAGGACCCCGAGCTGAAGTATGGGCTGAGCGTGACCGGCACCATACATCCTGCTCGGGTGATCAGCAACGCCGGCGCCCGACCGGGCGATCGACTGCTGCTGACCAAGTCATTGGGAACGGGTGTGGTGGCTACGGCGATCAAGGGCGGGATGGCCTCACCGGACATCGAGGCCGAAGCCGTGCGCTGGATGGTCACGCTCAACCGGGATGCCGCCGAGGTCATGCAGGAGGTGGATGTCAGCGCCTGCACCGACGTTACCGGATTCGGACTGCTCGGCCACGCCCTCGAGCTGGCGCTCGCATCTGGAGTGACCATTCGGATCGAGGCATCCCGGGTTCCGTTCATTGCGGGGGTCAAGGACCTGGCCGCGACAGGATTGATTCCGGCCGGTAGCTTCGCCAACAAGAAGTTCTTCGAACGGTCGGTTACCCTAGAAGACGGCGTCGAACCCCTTGTGGTCGACCTGCTCGCGGATGCCCAGACATCGGGCGGCCTGCTGATTTCCGTGGCCGAATCGAAAGTGGCCGAACTCCATGCCGGCCTCGAACGCCGCGAGGTCCCACACCACGAGATAGGCCGCGTCATCGAATGGTAATCGGAGCCAAAGCAGGATTCTAATTGGCCTTCGTCCGCCCGATGTTTTCAAGACACCGTTAGCCACGGCGCCATCTACGCGTACGTCGACAAGAGGAAGCAGCTGTCCGCACCCACTCCATACTACATAATTGAATACGACCCTGAACGACGTGCCTTCTGCGGTTTCGTTTACAGGGAACACAACGATCCCCGGCCTGGGGTCTTTTGGGCCCGGCCGATGGGTAAGGGTCGGGGACGGAATCTGGATGCGGCAGCGGCTGCGTGAGTGATCATGGCAATCCCAGGATCCACCGCACCCTCGTGTCATTAACTTGTCAATGCCCTCTGATGGGCTCCTGGACAGCTCCGTTTCGGGGCAACACACCTGGCGGGGCGAAAGGAATTTCCTATCCCGCTGCCCGAGTTACCATGCCAAGCGCCTGGCGCTCTGGGGAATCTGGCTCGAGGGAACGCTGCTGGCTGACGTACCTCACCGACAGGTCGTCCTCTCCGTTCCCAAGCGCCTTAGGCCCTACTTCCTCTACGACAGAAAGCTCCTAGGCGAACTCTCCCGTTTCGCAGCCCGCACAGTCACCTCGTTCATAAGGGCTACCGTTGGTGAGAAAGGTCTTTCGGTTGGCATTGTCTCATCGATCCAGACCCACGATTCGCTCGCCAACTGGCATCCCCATTTACACCTCCTTGTGACCGACGGCGGTTCTCGGCCCGATGGTACTTTCGTCCATATGCCGCTCCATGACGTCGCCACTCTCACCGAGGCGTTCCGCCGCACGGTGCTCAAAATGTTCGTGAAACGCGAATTGATGGACATTGACACGGCTCAGGGCATGCTCGCCTCGCCGCACTCGGGCTTCCACGTCCACGACGCCGTCTGGGCCTCAGCCGATGACAAGGACAAAATCCTCGAACACCTGCGCCGCACCCGTGCACCACGATGACGCCAACGAGCACTGCCGAGACGGTGGAAGTCGGCAACCAGTACAGCCTCAGCCTAGAGTCACACCAAATACCACGGACGTCCGCCGCTTCTGGCGGCCGTCGCCACGGGGTTAGTTGGGTTGCGCAGCTGTGCCAATTTCAACTCAGATTCCCACTTTCCACCCAGACATCCACCCTTTCTGGACCGTCGAGCACCGCCAAAACCTCACATATCCCTCTCCCGATGCCTGGACAGGTTCTTGCCACGCTCACATACTTCGCAGCGGTGAAAGGAAAATCCTATCCTGTTAGCTAGTTTTGGAAGTGCCGGCCAGGCCAAGGAACAACAGAATTGCTCGGTTCAAACGAACCATGTTCTCGTCTTCCATGTGACCGATTCGCTTGCCAAGCTTGCTTCGCGCTACGGTGGTCAGTTTGTCGACCATCAGGCTGCTCGCTTGCTGCAGTCCGTTCTGCTCCGTCGGCTCAACTGGTATTCGAAGCAACGGCGCCTCGGTGGGGTCGGTGGTGAAGGCGCACAAGGTGACCGACGAAGTCGCATCGAAACTGTCTTCCTGCACGATCACGGCAGGCCTCGGTTTCCCAGCGTAGCCACTACCGCCGGACACCGTCCAGATCTCCCCTCGCTTCACCCGAAGTCCAAGTCAGACACTGCGTCGATGAACTCCTGATCTTCACTTGCCTGCGCGCTCCGCGCCACCGCAAGTGACTGTTGGTGCGCCTCCTTCCGAAACTCAGGCAGCCGCACGTCCGGCACCCAGATCTGAATCGGGCGCAAGCCTTGTTGCCTGAGCCTAGCGCGATGAGCTCTCACCTTTTCCTTCGATGACTTGCTATTGCCAGATCGAGCCATCCGACTCTCCGCCAAGTGGTTACATGTAACCTATGTGAGTCGGGGTGATGCGTCCAGCCAGATCATAGCGGTGAGCATTTCGTTGCTTGTCACCAGAAAGGGCACAACGCGTGCCAATCCTATGCGGAGAGGCAACTATGATGGTTCAGTAGGTGGCAGTGAGGGGTTGGAGATTTCCTCAATCGCCCACTGTGCCGCCAAGCGTCGGAAGCGGGTGCATGGGAGCTGCAGCGGGCTTCGCACAGAAATCGCAGCCTCGGCAGACCACCGAGCCGAGCGGTGTCTACAGGCCGCGTCGACCTCAGGCCTCACCGCTGTACCGGCTGATCGAGGACTATTTCGACGATTTTTGCACCGTATACGATGAGGCCTCATCGAAGATCATCTCGACGAGTTCAGCGCGGTATGCGATGAGGGCTTCGCGCGCCGCCGGGGATAATGGCGCAAGGTCCTCGGCGAGGTGGTCGAGAAGTTCCAGGCCTGCGCGATTCTCAAGCACGGTTTCGCGCGTGTGCGTTGTGATTCTTGCAAGCATGAGTTCTTGCTGGCACTTTCCTGCAAGTGCCGCCACTTCTGTCCCAGTTGCCATGCGAAACGTTTGGCGATCTCGGGTATCTGGCTCGAGGAGACCCTTCTTGCCGACGTGCCGCACAGGCAGGTCGTGCTGTCCGTTCCCAAACGCCTCAGACCCTACTTTCTCTACGACAGAAAGCTCTTGGGCGAACTCTCCCGCGTGGCGGCCCGCACGGTCACCGCTTTCATACGGGCCACTGTCGGTGAGAAGGATCTCTCGGTCGGCATTGTCTCATCGATCCAGACCCACGATTCACTCGCCAACTGGCATCCCCATTTACACCTCCTTGTAACCGACGGTGGGTTTCGCCCCGACCGCACGTT
>CAYTDU010000230.1:0-7876 GCA_964436395.1 uncultured Gemmatimonadaceae bacterium
AAGAATCTGAGTCCGTCCAAAAAAACTCAAATTACTTCCCGTATCGGCTTTGTGGTTCTTCGTAGATTGCAGTACCTGGAAACGGTCTTCGTGTGTCTTGACAAAATGCGAGTGCCGTGCTATAGTATGTCTGTTGTGGGCTGTTAACAGTTAACATAAATCAGCCGTGCATGAAGGAAATGTTCCTGGGCAAGCAGGCGTGCGAAACACTTGAAATGGGGTTGCATGACTCTCTGATTGACAGTTATTGGCCTCTTCACTTCTCAGATCTGTACAAGGAGGTGATACCCAGCTAAGAACAGCAGGAAAAGTGGAGTCAGTTCACGATGACGTTTCCAGGGAGGTAAACATATGAACGTGAGGACTGTACGGCAAATGGTGGTAGGTGCGGTCTGCCTATTGCTGGTGATGACGATTGGAAGTTACGGAGTGGAGTGCACCCCTCAAGCTGGACACGTTGGGGCCGAAATTGATACATGCCATTGGGCCGACTTGATCTCTTGTTCAAACTCCACCGGACTGACATAACCAAGTGCCGAATGTAACCGTTCTTGATTGTATATCAGTTCGATGAACCCGCCAATCCTCTCCTTCACTTCCGTAAACGTCCGATACTCCGAAACATAGACCTCCTCCACCTTCAACGTCTTCATGAAGCTCTCCGCTTGTGCATTGTCGTAGGGAGTCCCTTTGCGGGACATGCTAATGATGAACCCGTGTTCCTCGAGAATCTCTATGTAGTCATCCGCTGCATACTGCACACCACGGTCGGAATGGTGAATACACCCTGCAGAAGGGTTCCGCTCGGTAATGGCTGCTGTGAGCGCGGCACAGGTGAGTGCCGCGTCAATGTGCCGCGACAACGCCCAACCAACAACCCGACGCGAGTAAGCATCGAGAATCACTGCCAGGTAGACAAAGTCGTGCAGTAACCGAATGTAGGTGATATCCGCCACCCAGACTTGGTCCACCCCGGTGATGATCGCGTCTTGGTAGATGTTCGGATACACCGGGTAGAGATGATCGCTGTCTGTGGTCCTCACGAAACGGCGCTTAGTTCTACACAAGAGATCCGACTCCCGCATCAGCCGCAGAACACGCTTGTGATTGACCCGGAATCTCTCCCGTTTCAATTGAGCCGTCATACGGCGATATCCATAACGCGGGAAACGCAGTGCCAGTTCCTCTAGCCGATCTCGGATATCCGCATCCTCTTTACGGTTGGCTTCGTCCATCCGAGACTTGTAGTAGTACGTACTGCGGGGGATGCCCATCACTCGACACCCCCACTTGATCGATTCAAGGTTGGTCCGCTGATTATGGAGGAACGCTCGTTTTCCCGCGACAGAGCGAAGCGTACGCCCTTTTTTAACAGCTCGTTCTCCATAGTCAAACGACCAACCATCCGTTCCAGTTCTTTGATCCTCTCCTCCTTGACAGAAGGTCCTGCAGTCTCTTCTAGCTTGCCTTCTGCGTAACGCTTCCTCCACTGAATGATCAGGTGATCTGAGATACCATACCGACGGGCCAACTGCGCCTGTGTCACCTCTCCCGCCAGAAACTCCTCAACGACTTGACTCTTAAACGCCTTGCTGAACTTCCTTCTACCTGCCATGAACCGGCCTCCTCGTGGCCCTGCAGGCAATGTATTAACTCTCGCACTTATTTGTCCAGTCGTAGGGGTTCACTCCAAGTTTCTTGTTGCCCGCTGCACGTTCATGTTCATACTCTAGCGACACCGAGTTCGACTAGGTAGTAGTGAAAGCGCTCCATGCTCGCTTGGAATAGCAGGAATCATATCGAATAGTACGTGGGTGTGCTTGGAGAGACAGGGTAGTTGACTTATGATATAGGTGATCTTAGTAAAAGCGTTGGCTGGTGGGTAATCCAAGCCTAAGAAAAGGAGTATGCATGAAATGCAGCCTTGAGGTGCTACTGCTGGTGTTGTTCGTGGAAGTTGCGAGTTTGGGGCAGACGTTGTTTTGTGGGAGCGGTGACTTTTCAGGAACGGCCGTTCTCTGGTTCGCTAAAACCGCCGTTACGGCGCAGCTTAGCGGCGCGTTGAGTCTGTCGGGAGTTCTGCCGGTTGAGGGTGAGGCCGTTTCCTTTGTGGCAGAAGGGGAGATTGTTGGGGCTGGAGAGGGAGAAACTGTGACTCTTTCTGGCGTAGCGTGGATGACTGTCATCGGTTGCGGTACGCTGGCGAACGGTGAGGCTGTAGCAGTTCGAGGCGGATTAACCGTTGACAGCGGGGATTTTTTCTTCTCCGCCGACGCCGAAGGTGAAGGTACAGGGAGCTTCTTCCTAATAATCCTATCGGGAGAGACCAGGCACGAGATTGCAGGAAGCGCGCGCGGTGTCACTACCGGTAGTTTCGTTCCTCCTGATGATCCTTCCACGATGCAACTCGTTATATCAGGAACAGTGGACTTTGAGAGCACCTCCTCAGTGTCCTGTTGGAGAGGTGATCCCCTTGAGGTGGAGACCCTGCAACAACGGCTTCCATGGGACCTGAATACCTGGCCCGATGAGCTGTCCTCGCACCTTCTTGACATTCTTGTAGGATCATCGCCTGAGCCGGAGTAGGAGTGGGAGTGCTTGTACTTGCGTAGGAGCTATCTCTTCTTATCAGCAATTACCAGATCATCACGGTCTGGATTTGCTTCAATCCTGAAGAGGAACTTGCTGAATGCGTTTTGTGTGCCTTCCATCAGCCGGATGGATGCATTGATTGATGCTTGGGTCAAGTGCCTGTGCAATTACCTGCGCTAGGGTATCGCGATTCCCAAGTTTGATGCGAAAAAGCTCCAACTCTTGGCGGATGCAATGAACGAGAGGATGATTGGCACGGGCGTGTGTGGAGATCAGGAGAGATTTCGAGCTGGCTAGTGCTGCTTCAATCACCGGGACAAATGCTGGTGAACAAAGCTCCATCGGGGCGATTTCATCGATGACCACAAGCTCCTTCTCTCTAATGGCGTGCTGGATCGCGGCGATCCCGACTTCTTCTAGGTCAGTAAGATTGACCCAGTATTTCCCCACCTTGGGGCCTTTTCCCGAATGCTGGTCTGCAAGGACCCCTTGTTGGCCTGTGGCAATGTTAATTACGGAAAACCCGATACGATGGCCACACTTGCGAATTTCCTTCGTCACCATACCGCCTGTGCAAAGAGAAATCCGTTCAAGGACACGTTCGATCAGGGTAGTTTTTCCGACCCCCGGCCGTCCGGTGATCGCAATCCGTGTCTTGATCTTCATCCTGTCCCATTCTATTCTCTTTTCCATGTCCAGTAAAGACGGCTACTTGCGGATCGCGTGAAATCAAGTTGGCGTTTCATCCTGAAATAATGAGGAGTGTGTTCTTGCAGAAATGTGTGGCTGCTGTTGGGATCGGTCACTTCGCCTCGTTGCCGGTCGACAAGAAGAGGGCCCGGGTGCATCGGGTATCTCTGCGAAAACGGGAGGGATCGTCATCGATTTGAGGAAACAATGACAAACAAGGTACGGATGATTGCCCATTTGGATATGGACGCGTTTTTCGCAGCGGTGGAGCAACTCGATTGCCCCGAGTATCGAGGCAAACCGGTCATCGTTGGCGGTCTGGGGCCGCGTGGGGTTGTCTCTACCGCCTCCTATGAAGCACGTACTTACGGGGTGGGAAGTGCAATGCCGATGGCGAAGGCTCGCAGACTGTGCCCGAATGGGATTTATCTTCCTCCACGTTTCCAGCGCTATCAAGATATTTCCACTCAGGTTCGGACTGTCTTGCACGCCTATACGTCCATCGTGGAGGGTATCTCGCTCGACGAATTCTTCTTTGATCTGACGGGAAGCGACAACGCGTTTGGCTCTGCGGAAGACATTGTTGTCGAGGTCAAGCGCCGAGTGCATGAGACCACGGGACTCACCTGTTCTGTGGGACTTGCTCCGAATCGTTTTCTGGCAAAGCTTGGTTCCGAGCTCTGCAAGCCGGACGGATTGATGGTTATTCGGGACGAGCAGATTCAGAGAATTCTTGATCCTCTACCTGTGAGGACAATTTGGGGAGTGGGGAAGGTCACCGAACAACGACTTCGAGGACTCGGCTTCACGACGATCCGCGAGCTGCGCGAGGCTCCCTGTGATCTCCTAGCGCGTAAGTTGGGCTCCGTTGGTCGTACTCTGCACCAGCTTGCCCGAGGGAAGGACGACACCCCGGTACGTCCGAGTCGAGAGACCAAGTCCATTTCTCGTGAGGTTACCTTCCCTCAGGACATCCACGACGAAACGGAGATCGAACACACCCTGTGCCGACTAGCGAAGGAGGTTGCCGCTGAGTTGCGGGGGAAAAACCTATTGGGAAAAGCCGTCCGGATCAAGATTCGTTTCCCCGATTTCCAGACCATTACTCGGCAGGTCAGGCTGGATATCGGAACGGACTCCCCTAGCTTTATCGAGAGTTGCGCCCTCGATCTTTTCCGTTGCCGCGTTGATCTTGAGAACCGAGGGGTCAGACTCCTCGGAGTAGGTGTTGGCCAGCTGCGCAAGGTTCATGTCCGACAGCTTCCGTTGTTTGATGAGAGAGAAACTGGCCTCAAACGCACTGTCGACTGACCTTTCAGGCGATACTGGAAAAACGAGTCGCACGTTTCGCAAATTGACGAGAGTCTTAGAAAGACATCTTCTGCTTTGGCAGAGAGAGGGTCGGTTGCGAAATCTCCTTCAACGGCCTACTCTTTATAAAGAGGTGACCAGTGTGAGACGGTTGGTGTTCTTCGCTTTTCTCCTGTGTCTGATCAGATTGACAATTTCTGCACTTCCTCTCTGTGATTACCGTTCTCCCCAGACGGACCTTTCCGACCTAGGGATCAGCTTCTCCTACAAATATCACAACGATCCGTATGGGGTTAGTGATCAAGATCGGAATTTCGGCCAACTGAAAGCCGACTACAGCCGCCTGTTCGACGTGCCGAACTTCGGATTTGGCGTGTCGGTACAAACCGACATGACGATCTCCGTACTACGCCTATCCTCCTACCTGATTTCGGCGGAAGGGAACCTTAAGCGCTACATCGCACCGGACGCTGCCTACTTCGGCTTTGCAGGCGTAAGTGGAAAGAGTGCATCGTCCTATGACGCAATGCGCCTGGCAGTGAGCTTGGGAATTGGGTATGGCCGATTCGCTGACATTACTCCTTTGGCCAAGGCAATGAACATCGATGATTATCTGATTAACAGAAAGAGCATTACAAAACATCTAAATGATCTTGATTTGGAGGCGGTTGCTTTCGAGATCGACAGCATTGACACCTATGACTCGTTTGCTGACCTGTTGGCTGTAGTCCAAGAGATCATCGAGGAAAGCGGGCTGGCCAAAACTGGGGGACTTGATGCTCTCGATATTTACGAGATGGGAAGAATCATTGCAGACGATGATCATTCTCGCTACTGTGGTGGTGATGCCAAGGTAGGACTTGAATATGAACTCCTAGACCCATTTGGTGGACCGAGTGAGCTTCTTGCTACAGCAGCGTTCAACTATGCACTTGCTACTACGCCGCAGGCTCAATTCCTTGCCCAGGGAGCCGTCTCTGGATCGTCAGATATTCTCCACACCCACCAGATTGAGATTAGACTGGACTACGACTACGTGCTAACAGATACGGTCAGCCTTGCTTCCTCGTACAGCTTTGTACGTGAGACTTGGGATGGTGTTCATACAGACATCCATACCGTTTTGCTGGAAGCAGAGCTCACCCCGATTGAAACGGCGCAGGTTATCTTGGGGTTGGAGCTTTCTCATGAGCCGTACTTCCTGGAGTGGAGCACAGACATCACGCTGCTCATGAGCATGGATCTCTTGTGATTTTCGGACATTCTGTCAGCGTAAGGAAACAATAACCTCACGCATTAGACTGTCCAACACCAAGTCCTTTGCCCGATTGATTGGGAAGTATTGCGCTTCATCGATTTCGTCCGGATCGGGGGAGATTGTGCCAAAGAGGGAGAACTGGTAGAAGATCATAACCCAGTGCAGCCGACTTTGGCTCCCAAGCTTCGCTTTGACTTCAAGGAGTTTCTCAATCTGTGTTTCGACGCCGAGTTCCTCTTTCACCTCGCGCGTTAATCCTTGTTGTGGCGTCTCTCCAAATCGGAGGAAACCGCCGGGAAGCGACCAACGACCCTTGGTCAGCCCTCGGCTCCCCTTCACCAGCAACACGCTCCCATTGCTGAGGGCAACTCCTTCCACAACCACTCGGGGCATGGTGGCTTGCACCGTCTCTCGCACCACGGGGGAGACGCGAGAGAGCGCAGCGATCTCATCCTTTCCGATCCATTCATGGGGGTGCACCTCCAGTCTGGGGACACAGAAGATGACTTTGCTGCTGGCTTCAAGAGGAGCGATTCGTTCTACCGGAAAGGGGATTTCCTTTTCGCACGGTAGGTCGAGAACACCGTTTCGTCGGATCAAGAACAGCTTTCCGTCACTTTCGATGTAATAGCGCACTGCGTCCTCCCTTGTTGGATTGTACGCTCATACAAAAAGAATATCAGTGGTTGCACGATTCACCTAGAGAATTGATAATCTTTCAGGCCAGCCGACATGGCTGGTCACGCCCTAGGAGGAGGATGCTGAGTGTACAAGATATTGAGCAAGCGCACTTTGGGTCCTGAGATTCGTGAGTACGTGATTGAGGCTTCCGAGGTAGCGCGTGTCGCCAAAGCTGGCCAATTCATCGTCCTGCGGTTGCACGAGAAAGGAGAACGCATCCCTCTTACCATCGTCGCAACGGACCCAGCCGTTGGCGCTGTGACCCTTGTTGTACAAGAGGTGGGAAAGAGCACGCGGGAGATGGGAGATTCTTTCCAAGCCGGTGACAGTATTCTCGACTTCGTCGGACCACTTGGAGTCCCGTCGGAGATTGAGCGCTACGGGACAGTGGTTTGCATTGGCGGAGGATTGGGTATCGCGCCTGTCTATCCGATAACACGCGATCTGAAGGCTATTGGCAATACGGTGATCGGGATCATCGGCGCGCGCAGCAAAGATCTCCTGTTCTACGTGGATCGGATGGGGGACGTGTGCGACGAATTGCACGTGATGACCGATGATGGGTCGGCAGGTCGCAAGGGGTTTGTCAGTGATCCCCTGCGAGAGATCCTCTCATCGGGGCGAAAGATTGCCAGAGTGTGGGCAATCGGTCCGGCAATCATGATGAAGGTCTGTTCGGAGGTTACCCGTGGGTTTGGCGTTCCGACGATTGTGAGTCTGAACTCGGTGATGATCGATGGGACCGGGATGTGTGGAGGCTGCCGCGTCGAGTTGGGTGAGGAAACGAAATTCGCCTGTGTCGACGGCCCGGAGTTCGACGGCCACAAGGTCAATTTCGATCTGCTGATGGCAAGGCAGGGGTTCTATGCGGAGCAAGAGCGTTGTGCACTGGAGCGTTACCTGGCCACACAACACCAGGTGGAGGAGCGATGAGCCGAGAAAAACAGACCCCAATGCGACAGCAAGATCCTGAAGTGCGAATCCGCAATTTTGACGAGGTCCCACTGGGCTACACAGAGGAAGAGGCAGTCGGGGAGGCCGTGCGCTGCCTGCAGTGCAAGAACGCTCCGTGTATCGAAGGGTGTCCCGTAGCGATTGACATTCCGCGGTTCATCGACCACATAGCAAACCGTCGCTTCGCGAAAGCCATTGCAGCGATCAAGGAAGCAAACAGCCTGCCTGCGGTCTGTGGCCGCGTCTGCCCCCAGGAAACTCAGTGCCAGGAGGTGTGCACCTTGGGAAAACGATTTGAGCCGGTGGGAATCGGCTGTCTGGAGCGCTTCCACGCCGACTGGGCGGCTGAGCACGAAGCGTGTTGCCCACCTGTTCAAGACGACACGGGAT
>CAYTDU010000231.1:0-7864 GCA_964436395.1 uncultured Gemmatimonadaceae bacterium
CGATCGTCGAAGCCGGGACGCGGAATCGGTATCGTATGATCCGACCGGGCAAACCGCAGGTGGTATCCGAGTTCCGGATGTTGTAAATAGGGCATGTGGCAATCGACACAGCGACTCCCATCCGTGCCTGGTTCATGGAAGGTGTGCGCCTGCGGGTATTCTGCCTTACTCGGATGGCAATCGGTGCACTGCTCGTCGGCGAAACGATCTGATAGCTCACGTCCCCAAATATCCCTGTACTGCTGTGAATGCGGATCGTGGCAATCGACGCAGGTCATTGACCCGTTGAGATAACAATCGCTGTAGCGGTGGTTGCCCTGATATGCAAACGACTTGACTCGACCGTCAGGGAAGAACGGCCCACCACCAAGCATAGTCAGACCAACTGAGTAGTAGTCGGCCAATGGCTCACCCGGCAGGTACCCTTGCCGCATCACATCTTTGAGTGCGTGGCAGCGAAAACAGACGTTGATGGAACCATCCTTGGAGAATGTCGCCAGAGCATTAACCGCGATTTCAGAACCGTTGCCGATCGTCTCGGGCTGTGATGCCTCCACGTGTTCCGACATCGGACCATGACACGACTCACAGTCTATTGCCAGCGTGGTAATGCGCGTGGAGTACCGATTCTTCGTGTTGTCGTACGCAAGATCGACGAGTGCGGCATGGCACTCCTGGCAATTGGCGTATGTGTCATCTGTACCGAGGACTCTCACAGGCGGCCAATCGGCGCACTCGGTGATGGACATGTCCATCGTGATCGGGATCCATCCCTTGTCGCTGCGAGTGTTTGTATTGCAGAACCAAAGGCTCTCGTGGCGAATGAAGTCGAAGGGAAGAAAACGGACAGTACCATCCGGATACTCCGAGACGAACCCCTGCGTTCCACCCCCAAACATGTGTCCGCCACCAATGACGCCAGCTACGGTCAGCGTTTCGGCTTGGAAGCCTTCCTGCTCAACCACAAACTGATAGCTACTGTCAGGTGCGACGATGGGCCGCACAATTGCATCCGCAAACCTGATAGGGCTACCGTCAAACCGTGCGATGATCAGATCCGTGGTCGGATTGCCGCCTGCCCTTTGGTGAGTCGAGTTGAGCCATGCGTTGTACTGGGTCTCATGACATTCTTCGCAAGTCTCCGCTCCAGCGAAATCTTCAAAGACAACCTCGGCCGCCGCTGTGCTGAGGCGAAAGGGGGGAGAACCATCTTCCCGTCTTAGAAACAACCAGTAGGCTGGGACGGCAGACGCTAAGACAACGAGGCCAATGATTGACAGCTTCAGAGACCTGCGGGGCTGTCCCACCGCCGACGAATCTGTCGCTTGCGACCGGCCTAGGGATTCGCGCTTCGGATCCGACGAGGGGACCTTCTCGGGCGATTTTGCACGCGCGGGAGCATGCTCTTGTTTCGAAACCGCCGGAGGAGCATCGCTTCGAACCTGAGCCTTAGCTTTTTGGTTCTTCTTGTGCTTCTTCTTGCGTCCCATCTCTCACGTATCTCACTAGGTACTGCGGCATGCCATCTCACAGAACATAACATGTCGTCGTGCGCGAGGCGGTAGCCGGAGGGTTCCCGCAACGGCCGCGGTATTGTAAAGTTGAACGTCGGCCTGGGCAATTGTCCTGTGATATTAAGGAAGTTGATGAAGAGTTCCCAAAAAGTCGCTTTGACATTCTCGATTCCGCTGCTGGTGTTTGCGATCGTCTTCTTCTTCGTGATGCGCGGAGTGACAAGAGACCAACTAGTTGGAGTGACCGAGGAACCTCCCTTCACTATATCACATACCGACTCAGAAATACCGTTGGATCACGCTGACGAATTCTGGATCGGTATCCCCCCCGTGAACGTTCATCTCTGGCCACAAAACGCGCGCGTGCCATATGGCACCGAAGAACGGGATATCGCGGTTCGGGGCGCGTACAACGATCGAGAGATTGCGTTCATGTTGGAATGGGAAGACGAAACGGAAAACCGAGAGGGGCCTCTCAACCGTGACGCAGCCGCGGTCTTCTTTGGGCCGGCAGACTCACCAGCGACCGCTCAAATGATGGGGCACGGAGGGACGGGCAACATCTGGCATTGGGTTGCCGACCAAGATGCTGAAATGCAGCAGGCAGGAGGAGACTCGACACTTGCGGTTCTCGAACTGTTCACGACGGGCCCAGGCACACAGACACCTCTAAGCTTACAGACAGTGGCTGGACGAGGAGAACATACCGACGGCCGCTGGCATGTGGTGATGAAACGGGCACTCGAAAGTGCGCAGGGCGATGGTCTGCCACTGACCCCCGAGTCGGATCTGCTCGTCGCTTTTTCAACTTGGGACGGAGAAAAGGTAGAGGCCCTGGCTCGCAAGTCGATCTCCATAATGACAAACATGGTTTTCGAGCGGCACTAGCGAATGCTTCGCGGCTGCTTCCGGATTCTGGCGTTTGTCACCTCCGCGTGTGCACTCACGTCTTGTGGCGGGTCGGACAACTTTTCGGGCGAACTGGTCGGCAATCAGAGAACAATTGAAGTCCACGTAAAACGGTTCGGATACGATCCCGGCATCATCACAGTGCGCCGAGGTGAGACTGTCGTGATCAAACTCATCAGCGACGACGTCACTCACGGTTTCTATCTCTTCGACTACGGCATCCGAGCTTCCGTGGACCCCGGAGAGATTCGGGTGATCGGGTTCGTTGCAGACAAACCGGGACGCTTCTCGTTCCGCTGTTCGGTCACTTGTGGATGGATGCACCCATACGAGTACGGCTACCTTCGGGTCCTTCCAAACCGACGCTTCCACGTTTCGTTGGCGCTAGTGCTTCTCGTGGCTGCCGGTTCACTGTGGTTCGCTCTCAGGAGAAAGGAAGCCTCGGACAAGCTGTTTGGGCTCGTTCCGCTATCGTGGCGCTATGAGCTGACCAAACATAGGTCAATACGGGCACTGTTCAAGAGCCGTTGGTTCCCGACGATTCTGGTGATCATCAACCTCGTGATTTTTGGGGTAATCCTCATCTCCGCGCTCATCGGAGGCGTTTCGCCTGGGAACTTGAACTTCGGCGTGATGATCACATGGGTGCTGTGGTGGGTATTGTTGATGACTCTCTTCGTGCCGATCGCGGGCAGGTTCTGGTGCATGATGTGCCCATTCCCACTGATCGGAGATTGGATTCAACGCGGAAAGCTCATTGGCGTCGGCAGGCAGAAGTCATGGGGTTTGAACAAGAAATGGCCCAAGAAGTTCCGAAACCTGTGGCCGCTGACGATAGTCTTCTTCGTAACCACCATGTTTTTCGGGTTCTTCACGGTACTCCCGATTGCTACCTTTGCCCTGCTCGTAGTGGTCGTGGGTACGGCCATTGCGATTGCCCTGATCTTCGAAAAGCGGACGTTCTGCCTCTACATCTGCCCGGTGAGCGGGTTCCAGGGATTGTACTCGAACTTTGCGGCAGTTGAGGTCAGAGCGAAAGACCACGATATCTGCAAGGCCCATCGACCCAAGACCTGTTACGTCGGTAACGAGAACGGGTACGGTTGTCCGTGGATGGAACACCCGTACGACATGAACCGCAACACATACTGTGGTTTGTGTTTCGAGTGCTTCAAGACCTGTCCCTACGACAACATGGCTTTCAACCTCAGGCCCTTTGGCACCGACCTGTTGGCGGAACGGAAGCGCACCGACGACGTGTACAACCGCCGAAGCACGGACGAGGCATTCAAGGGTCTCACGATGATCGGGATCCTCGCGGTCTTCTTCCTCGTCATGCAGGGTCCTTATGGATTTCTGCGGGATATGGTGCGTATCGAGACCCTGACGGGTTATTGGCATTTTCTGCTGGTGTACACTGCAATAAGCTTCCTCGTCGTGCCGGGGCTGTTTCTCGGCACGTCTTGGCTGTCGAAGCTGGTGAGTGGCGATCGAGAAGTTCCGCTCAAGAAGGTGTTCGTCGAGTTCTCGTACTGTTTGATCCCCCTGGGAATTGCTCGTTGGGCCGCCTTCAGCGTTGCACTCTTGTTCGTCAACGGCAGCTACATACCAACGGTCATCTCGGATCCTCTTTCGTTGGGCTGGAATCTCTTTGGGACCTCGGGCTGGGGTTGGCACCCATTCTGGACGGGCGCGATACCTTACTTGCAGACGTTGCTCTTGCTGGTCGGCTTGGCATTTTCTCTCGAATACGGATTTAGATTCGCGGAACGGATATTCGCGACAAGACAGGAGGCAAAGAGGGGTTGGGTACCGATGTTTCTATTCCTGGTGGCACTCAGCGTCTCCTTCCTCTGGCTGTTCGAGGGATAGGGCAGTGCGTCGTCGAACTTCGCTAACCGTAATTCTGTCTGTAGTCTGCGTGGCTGCAGCACCTTGGTCTTTCTCGGCTTGTTCGGGTCCCGACAACGGCACCAACCGAATAACGCTGCTTGCCCGCGCTCCAGAGCGCGGCAACTGGTCTCCGCAGGAGATCCATGTAGATCGTGGGCGCCAGGTCACAATAGTGGTGAGGAACGTGGACACCGCGACTCACAGCTTCTATCTGCCTGCACTGGGCCTAGACACTGGACCACTCAAGCCTGGCGACACAAAGGAAGTCACCTTCACGCCCGAGTTCGCCGGAGAATATCTATTTCTCTGCGCTGTGTGGTGCAGCGACTACCACATGTATGAGAGAGGGTATTTGATCGTCGACTAGGGAATGCGCCGCCCGTCTCTAGACCAAGCGGGTCCCTCGCAGTCGCACAGCTCTCGCATGTGGCGAACCAAACCCCAGATCTCATCTCTCTCGAGCGTAGCACCCCAAGGAGGCATCCTGTGGCTCTTGTTCAGGATGTATCCGCCGGAGTAGATGCCGTCGAACAGGGTATCGTCGGGGCGATCGGACATATATGCCGAATCTGAGTGCGTGGTCGGCACAACCGGCAGGAATGGAACATTGTATCCGTCCGCATCGCCGTTGGGCCCATGGCACGGAACGCAGTGCTTCACATAAAGGCGCCTTGGATCCTCCAACCCTTGGAAGAAGTGCGGAGGATTGTCGATATGTGACAAGTACGAGTAATCGGCCCTGGGCTGGTCCTGCAGAATCAAGTAGTTCGTCAGAAGAATCAATGTAGTGTCAGGCATATCCACTTTGGGCATCAATGTCTCCGACAGGATGCCCAGAGGATCTCTCAATACTTGCACTACATACTCCGGTTGCACTCGTGCGCTCAACGACGACAGGTCTGGTCCGATGCGGCCCCCGTCGTCGCCCAATCTGTGACAACCCAAGCAAGGCTGTTTGTCACGCAGAAGCGTCTCAGCTTTCATAGCTGAAAACCGCAAGAACGGCTCCGGTTCAACGTATGCTGTTGCGGTGTCTAGATCGCCTTTCAGATTGCGGAGGTATTCACCGAGTATCTCTACTTCACTCGGTGTAAGTTGGAAATCGGGGTGCCTGCTGCCCGATCCGGGGAAATAGCCGAACGCTCTAACTGGTTTTGGCGATCGCAGGTGTTCATCCAACCATTCAGGCGTAGCCCTGGCGCCCTCAAAGCTGTGATCCGGACCGATCTTCGTATCCCATTCGATCCCGAACGACTGTTGGTGGCAGACGATGCATCCTAGCGACGTGAAGATCTCCTCTCCCGTCTCGGACGTGATTCCTGGGTGAGCATCCCTAACTGCTTCGTACGTTTCCTGCAGCGAGTAATACGGTGGCTCGGCCCCAACCGGCATCAATGTCTGGAGGTATAGAGCCAACGCGAGACTTTCGCGCTCGTCAAGATGCATTATCGGCATGCGCGATGCACCGATATGCTCGCGAATCTTGACCGGGTATTGGATGTAGCTGAACACGTGATCCGGTCCGTAACGGAGCCCGGCTTGGCTCAAATCCGCTGCCACCTCAAGGATATCGGTTTCGACGTCGATGCCTTCGTGACAAGCAACGCACGCGAGATCGTTGAGTAGCTCCTCGGCTGTGGGAACTTCTTGAGCACTACATACAACACCAACGCTGAGCAGCGCAACAACCACAATAGAAATCCGTTCGATCCTAGAACGCCGCACCTATCAGCACCCTCCTTGGTCGGTCAAGTTCGCCATCCCAATCCCCAAGTGGCAAGCCCAACACAGCTCCCTGCTCACTCACCATACCAATCTCACCGACATCATCAGCAAAGCGATTCCCAAAACGACCTTGATCGGCCGCTCACCTCCCTTAACCGAGACTCGTGTGGCCACAATCGCCCCGAGGGCGTTTCCGGCTGCCAGTGCAGCCGCTGTACCCCACACAACGTTGCCAGTCCAAACAAAGACCGCAAGCGCCGGAAGACTGAAAAGTAAGACGATCAACACCTTGTGCATGTTGGTTCGCACTAGATCGATCCTGAGCAGCTGATGAAGGACCACCATGAGCAGGAAGCCGACACCGGCCTGGATGAACCCACCGTAAAAGCCGATCCCCAAAAAACCGATGAAGGCAAGAGTCTTCGCTCCGGACGGAGGTGCGCCGCTCACTTCCTTGCGTTTCTTTGGGAACAACAACCCGATCACTGCAACCGCAAGGACACCGGCCAGAATTGCGCGGAAGGTCCCTTCGCCAACGTTCACCGCAACAAACGCCCCCACCAAGGCCCCAGGGATCGTGGCAGCACCGTACACCAGCCCATTGCGAACATCAGAGTATCCCTGACGTCGGAAACTTCCCACCGCCGCAATGTTCTGGACGAGAATGGCAACACGATTGGTCCCATTTGCGGCCGCGACCGGCAATCCCAAGAAGATCAACAGCGGAAGCGTGATCATGGAACCGCCGCCCGCCATGACATTCAGGAATCCGGCAATGAGACCGGCGCCGAACACCGCCAGTAGCAATAACACGGTTCGGAACCTACTTAGTGGTCGCTCAGTTATCCATTGCCGCGGTAGCGGCGCTTTGGCGGTAGACCGATTAATATTCTTCGCGATCCAAAACAACCGGAATTCGATTCGGGAAAGAAGAGAACCATCATGATAGAAGAGATGTTCACCAAACAGCAGGTAGATCTCAGAAACCGTGCGCGTGAACTCGCCGAGACGGTAATGCGGCCGGTGGCGGCGAAATACGACGAGGCACAGGAATACCCATGGGAAGTGAAAGAGGCGATTCAGGCTGCCGGTCTGTCCGGGGTGTGGATCCCCGAAGAGTATGGTGGAATGGGCGGCGGTGTCCTAGATCTTTGCCTGGTGGTTGAGGAGTTCTCCCGGGCCTGCGGCGGCATGGGTGTCGGTTTCGCGGTCAACGCGCTTGGTTCGTTCCCGATCATGGTCGGCGGCACAGATGAACAAAAACAACGCTATCTGCCATCAATCGCCAGCGGTGAGAAGCTGATTTCGTTCGGTCTGTCCGAGAAGGAGGCTGGGTCCGACGCAGCGTCGATGACAACGCGAGCAGAGCGTGACGGAGACCACTACGTGATAAACGGTGAGAAGAAATGGAACACCGGTGGTGCGGTATCGTCGTTCAACACAATCTTCGCGGTGACCGATCCAGAGCGCGGCGCACGCGGGATTTCCGGATTCGTGGTTGATGCCGACAGTCCAGGATACAGAGTCGGCAAGCATGAAGACAAGATGGGCATTCGCTGCTGCCCGGTGGTTGAGATTCACTTGGAAGACTGCCGAGTGCCTGAGAACACGCTGCTCGGCGGACGCGAAGGACACGGATTCAAACACTGCATGGCTACACTCGACCGCGCCCGGCCTGGTGTAGCGGCACAAGCCGTCGGGCTAGCACAAGGTGCAATGGACCTGGCAATCGACTACACACGCGAACGCCAGCAGTTTGGCCAGGCGGTTAGCTCGTTTCAGGGAATCCAGTGGATGTTCGCCGAGATGGCTACCGATATCGA
>CAYTDU010000232.1:0-7832 GCA_964436395.1 uncultured Gemmatimonadaceae bacterium
AATGCGAAGCAAGGGTTCGGAGAGGTTGATAGTGGATCTTCTCACCGTCGGAAGCGGTGACCTCCCGCTCGAACAGATGATCCAGGCGCAGTTGAGGGAGGTCGGTGTGGAGGTCAACATTCATCAACATGAACTGACCAGCTTCCTGGCAATAGCTCAGGCGGAAGATCGCGATTTCGACGCACTCGTTATTGGAATCCCCGGAGATCTGTCGTTGAGTCATGTTGCAGCGATGTTTGCTGGAGGGAATCCGGGACCTTTGGCGTATCCCGGTTACAGCAACGATCGCTTCGACGAGCTCATCGAAGAGGCTGACCAGGCCGACTCGGAAACAAAGCGGCGAGACGCATGGCAAGCGGCGCTTCGGGTGCTGGCCGAAGACGTTCCAACGACGTGGCTCTACCATGCACGTGGTCTTCAGGGAGCGAGCCGTCGGATCACGAATGCAGCGGTCGATTTTCGCGGTGAGCTAGCAGGCATTTCCCGATGGCGAATCAGGAGGGACAATTGAGTTTGTACGTGCGGGCTCCACTCCGCGTCGATTTTGCGGGCAGTTGGTCTGATGATCCTGCATTTGTGGACAGCGCGGGTGGATGCGTGGTGAACGCAGCAATCGGGTCCTACGTTCACGTTGAGTTCTTCACGGGCGGGAAAACAATTAGGCTGTTTTCAGAAGACTCCAAGGAACACGCAACAATCAGCTCGCCTGCACAACTCGTGTACGATGGTAAGCTCGACCGTCACAAAGCTGCCCTAAACATGTTACCGGTAACTGGCGGGATCGAGATTCTCTCGCGGTCGGATGTCCCGCCTGGTTCAGGACTCGGTGAGGAAGCAGCACTCGACGTTGCGCTCTTGGCCGGGTTGGCACGAGGACGGCTCGAAGACTACGACGCCGCCGACCTGGTCGAGTTGGGAATCCTGCTCGATGCCGGTGAACTGCGTCGGTCAGGCCTCCGACAAGACCACCATGCCGCCGTGTTCGGTGGGTTCTCGGAACTCAGGTGTTCACCTGAAGGGCTGAAACGGAGGTCGATTCCAGTAAGCCAAGAAGCAGCAGACGATCTAGCGGCGCATACGCTACTGCTACATGTGGGTCAGACGCACTTTTCGGCACAGACATACCAGCGAATATGGAGTGCCTATGCGTCTGACGAACCAACGGTATCGGAAGCGATGGGCGGAATGAGAGATCTCGCGAGGGATGTCGGTGCTGTCCTCGAGGCAAGGGATTGGGAAGCTCTCGCTGCTCTAGTGGACAGGAATTGGCAGTATCAGCTCCGCTTGGATGCGACGATGACCACACCCCACATTCGGTCGATCGAAAGTGCGGTTCGAGACGCGGGGGCATGGGGAGTCAAAGCCACGGGTGAGGGGACTGGGGGGTGCTTTTTGGTGGTGTGTCCGCCCGACAAGCGCGACGACGTTGCGGCTGCAGCTGAAGCGCACGGTGCAACTCAACTGCGTTGTTGTTTCTCGCTCGAAGGAGTCACAGTCGCAGAGCCGGAAGATGATTGAATCGTTGGCTGACGTTCTAGGGGAGAGGCGAAACGCAGTTGAGCGTTCTCGAGATCTCTCCTCCCTGCAGGGTCGTTTGGAGCGTTTGGTTGCACCGTTGCTCGCGGACGAGGTGTACTTTCCGCGCCACAAAGCTCTGCTCTCACGAGATGGAGGCGTGTGTGAGGATGATGGATCGCGTCTCGTCTTCGACCCTTTGAGCCCGCACTGCCATACTTGCCCCAAATGCCACCGCGAATACTCTGGCAAGCGGCATCATCGAGCCTGGGTGTGGCGTTACAACATTTGGCTGTCGGAACGAGCAATACACCTTGCACTACTTGGGGTGCTCAGGCGGGATCAGGAACTCTGCAGTAGAGCGAGAGCAATATTGGAGGGTTACGCTACTCGATACCGCGACTACCCGAACGCAGACAACGTGCTCGGCCCAACTCGGCTCTTCTTTTCCACCTACCTCGAATCCATTTGGCTCACGCAACTTGTTGTGGCCGGGTTGCTGCTTCGCGCTGCAGGATGGGTGACCAAAACGTCGATTCCGGGATTCGATGAGACGGTTCAGGAGTCGGCCGGTCTGATAGCCCAGTTCGACGAGGGGTGGTCAAACAGGCAGGTGTGGAACAACACAGCCCTCATTGCGGCTGGTTTGTGGCTTGCTGGAGGGTCAGACGCCGATTCCCTGAAGCAGCGAGGTCCGACGCATAGGACTCTTCACAAGCTGCTCGCGCACGGATTGGACGGACCGCACGGCATCTGCGCACAGTTGGTCGCCGCCGTGACGGACGAAGGTCTGTGGTTCGAAGGCGAGAACTATCACTTCTTTGCGCTCAGAGGGTTTCTCCTGGCCGCCGAGCTGTTGCGGTGGGCGGGAGTGGATGTTTATGGAGACGATTGTCCCCGCGATCGGTTGCGCGATATGTACGTCGCCCCTCTGCGCACTGTGCTTCCGGACCTCACGCTTCCTGCGCGAGGGGATTCTCCCTACGGTGTGTCGCTGTTGCAGCCTCGATTTGCCGAGCTTTGGGAGATCGGTTGGGCTCGCACGGCTGATCCTCGACTCGAAGCTCTTCTGCAGGATCTTTACCGTACTGAGGTTCCTGCAGGAAACGACCACGGCTTTTCGGAGATCTCTGAACAAGAACAAAACAGGCCGGCGCAAAGCTTGAGCCGTGATCTTCTTGGGTGGAAGTCGTTGCTGTGCATGCGCGCTGAGGGTGCGGCTCAGGCAGATATGTCGTGGAGAGTTGGGTCTACACTGTTACCTCAAGCTGGCATAGCAGTTCTTCGAAATAGTCCCGATCGGTACGTCAGCGTCGAGTGTGGTGGGGCAGCCGGTGGACACGGCCATCCCGACCTCCTCCACCTCACACTGTTCGCCGGACATCCGATCCTCATGGATTTTGGCACAGCTTCGTATGTGACTCCGTCTCTGCATTGGTATCGATCATCGTTGGCACACAACGCTCCGAGCGTTGCCGGCGAGGATCAGCATCGTCGCAAAGCTTGGTGCGCCGCCATTGATCAAAGAGGTGGGTGGGGGTGGTGTCGCTCCGTAGCTGAAGGTGTATTCGGATCGGGCACTTCGGCGATACGCACAATCGTGCTGGGTCCTAGTTGTGTTCTGGATGTGGTTGACGTGACAGGTCCGGATAACATCGAGGTCGAGCTACCGGTTCATTTTCTCGATCCAAAATGGGTGTTGATGCAGACTTGGCAAGACCTCCCGGGAGTGTCGGTTGCATCAGACGATTTCCTCGGCGATGTGCTGGAAGTGACGGTGACCGGAGATCTACACCTCGGTGGTGATTTGCACACCGCCGTTATTCGCAGGAGACACGGCGAACGTCTGCTAGTGGCGAAACGTCCCGGACCTCCGGACGACCAGTTTGCGGATGGGCAGCCTATGGCATTTCTAGTGCGACGAGCGCGTGGATCGGGTAGATGGGTTCAGTGTTTCGGTACGAGCCACGATAGTCCTTCCCGCTTAACAGATGAGGGAGACACCTTCGTGGTGAAATACGATGACGAGACTATCGAGAAGATTGCTCTCAAGGAAGAGATCTGCCGTGTGGTCGATCGGGCTGGTACCCCCCACAAACTCAGAGGCGCTAGGCTACGCCCCGAGTGGGCTCAGGCTCCAAAGATTCGTCCGAGGACGGTCTTCTGTCCCACGCTCGCAAAGATGCCGTCGCTCCATGACTGGGAATCCGCGCTGCACAAATCTGTCGTCGTCCGGTTAGGGGCTGCGCACTACCGTCGGTCCGAGTCACCGTATGGGGCTGGCCGGCCTTTCTCAGCTCGTGCCGCGGTGTTTGCAGTGGGGAACGAACTCTGTTTCGGCGTTCGTGTAACTAAGAAGAACCTGACGTTCAGAAAAGCTGACGCGTTGGATCCGGGCTTCGACAATGAAACACCGGATATTCATTCTGACGGAGTACAGTGCTATGTGGGAGCAGGGGAGGGAAGAGAGGGAGAAGCGTGGCGTGGATATTTGCTTGTGCCCGATCCAGACTCCGAGTCCGTCCGTATCTCAGCGGTCTTGGGGACCCATTCAGACCCGTCAGACGTGACGGCATCGTGGGTACGTACGTCCGACGGTTACTCGATGCTTGTGGCCATCGACCTCGGTGTACAGGTTGAACGAGGCTTCAGAATTCCGGTGAACGTTGTGGTGAACGAGATGTATGCCAATAGAGAAAGGCGTGCCGGGCAGCTTGCGCTCTCAGGCGGTGGGTGGGTGTACTTGAAGGGTGACCGCGAGCATCCGGCGTCAGCGATTGTAGCGGAGGTCTATTGAATCTCGTTGTTGTGATGAACAACCCTCAAAATCTGGTGAACGTGGCCGGTGTCATTCGAGCGATGAAGAACTTCGGCCTAAAGGACCTGAGATTGGCCGATCCGGTAGAGGAGATCGAGTCACGTCGCATCATGGGAATCGCGCACGGCAGCGACGATATCATCAAACGACTCGAGATCTTCGATGATCTGAACTCAGCGCTTTCCGACAGGACATACGTGGCGGCAATGTCGGCGCGACAACGAGCTGCGAAACGCAACATGCAATGGCCGCGTGAAGCCGCGGTCGACCTGCTCACTGCGGCGAACGAAGGTGCAGCCGCGATCGTGATGGGACGCGAAGACAGGGGGCTCACCAACGATGAGCTGGATCTCTGCCATCGCATTGTGACCATCCCTACTGAGCCTGACTATGCCGCACTCAACCTGTCGCACGCTTTTGCTGTGATGGCCTATGAACTGTATGCGGCACGGGAGGCAACAGAGTTCAAGAAGCCGCGTCGAGAGTCAATTCCGGCAACCAACGAAGATCTCGAGAACTTGTTTGCACGAGCCGACGACGCGTTGCACGCCGTGGAGTTCTTCAAGACTCGCAATACGTCTCACATAATGCGAACGGTACGTGAGGTTGCACATCGAGCTCCGATGGATGCACGCGAAGTACACCTTTTCAAGGCAATGTGCATTGAGGTCGTGAAATACCTCGAGAGGATCGGCGCACGGTGACGATACCAGGCTTCACATCCACTGGCAGCAAACGTCCCGAGGCACTGTTCGGTTCCACTTCGGGCAATCCGATTCGTTGTGCCCGTACTGACGGGTGTAGGGTATGGGACGAGCAGGGCAGGGAGTATTTCGATCTGGTGATGGCACTGGGTGCGGTTGCGCTCGGGTATGGACACCCGGATGTGAATGCCGCGGCGATAGAGGCAGTACGAGCAGGTGTTGTGGGACCGCTCCCACACAAAATGGAACAAGAAGTAGCTGAACGACTCACCGCGGTGATCCCCGGTTGTGAGGCTGTGCGATTCCTCAAGAGTGGGGCAGAGGCAGTTGCGGCGGCAGTGCGAATCGCTCGCACGTATACATCCAGGGAACGCGTCATAACATGCGGATATCACGGATGGTTGGATTGGTGCCAGAAGGCGGCCGGCGTTCCAAGTTCGGTGGGGAGCCTACGCCGCGAGGTTCCCTTCAATGATACTGTCGCTCTCGAATCTGGAATAGACGATTTTGGCCCAGTTGCAGCAGTGGTGATTGAACCGGTCGTTGAATGTGAGCCCAACCCGGAGTGGCTCTCTATCGCGCGCGATCTCACGACCAAGACGGGTGCGGTACTGATCTTCGATGAGATCAAGACCGCGTTCCGGGTCGCTGCGGGGGGGGGCTCAGAACGTTACGGTATCACTCCTGACATTGCGGTGTTAGGCAAGGCGCTTGGTAACGGGTTTCCGATTGCCGCAGTCTGTGGCTCCGAGGCTCTTATGGCGACTGTCAATCAGACGTGGATCTCCTCGACCCTTGCGACAGAATTTGTGAGCCTGGGTGCAGCGCGAGCCGTGCTCGACATCTACCAGCGTGAGGATGTACTGGGGGTGTTGCGGTCAGGTGGGCAACAACTCTTCTCGGGGCTCGACCGCATTGTCGGGTTATTGGGGGAGCATCGGGTCGTTGCTAAGGGTATACCCGAAATGTGTTACCTCGACTTCGTAAACTCGAATGGTTCCGCCGAATTTGCATCTTTGGCAGCTGATCGAGGTGTGATCTTCAAACGTAACGCTTACAATTTCGTTTCCTTCGCGCACAACGAAGCGGACATGATCGAGATCGTTGCTCGCCTCGAGGAAACGGCAGAGGAGGTGCGACGAGATTGCTGATCGACGTTCACGCTCATTTCTATACTGAGTTATCCAATAGGACCGACTGGCGCATCGTGAATCAGGCCCGTTTGGACGCTGGTCGTAGGATCGGGGTAACCGCGCATGTCGCCTCGATTCTGGGGACGTGGGGTGCGAGATCGCCGACGTACTTCCCCTCACCGGACGACGTAGAACATGCAAACGATCATATGGTTGAGTTTGCGGACGAACACGAAGAGTTGTTTGGCTACTGCGTCGTGAATCCAAACTACACAGATCACGCGCTGTCTGAGATAGAGCGCCGCGTCAGTCAGGGAATGGTGGGAGTGAAGCTCGCGGCGAGTCGCCGAGCGGACGACGAGTTGCTAGATCCGATTGCCGAAAAAGCTGGCGAGTTGGGCGTTCCAATACTCCACCACCTGTGGCAGAACCGCGGCCGAGACTGGCCCGGGCAGGAGGCCTCTGACGCTACTGAACTGGTGATGTTGACCAGTCGATTTCCGCAAACACGGTTTATTCTCGCTCACTTGGGAGGTGGAGGTGATTGGGCGCACACCTTGAGGGCAGTGAGAAACGAACTAAACATCTGGGTCGATCTTTCGGGTAGTGGCGTTGATCCGGACATGTTGATCCAAGCAGTGGATGTTTTAGGTCCCGACCGATTGCTCTGGGGTAGCGACCTTACGATGGACACCGCCTGGGCAAAGCTCCGTTATCTCGAACGCATGGGACTCGCCGCAGACGAACTCGACGCGATCTACTTTGGGAACGCGTGCAGGATTTTCCCAGAAGGGTGCTTCGGCGCTGATCCTCTGACCGCGGGATAACGTGGACATGTCTACCTAACGAGCACCAGCCTCGACTCTCCAAAGCCTGGTTACATTTAGAGCCAAACCAACTCACATGGCGGAGAGATTCATGCAGATATGTATTCCAGTTGAAGCAAACGACGGCCTCGACAGCAGGGTTTGTGCGCATTTCGGGTCGGCGCCGTTTTTCCTCATAATCGACACCGATACGGAAGCTTGTGAGACGATTGTCAACAATGGCGCCCACCATGCGCACGGCATGTGTCAGCCTCTGACCTTGCTCGAAGGAAGAGCGATTGACGGCCTGGTTGTTGGTGGGATTGGACGAGGCGCGTTGTTCAAGCTGCAGGCTGCCAACATCGGTGTGTTCATGTCGCAGCATTCCACAGTTCGTGAGACTGTCGACGCTCACAAGGCGGGCTCTCTACAGCCGGTGAATCCTGTGAACGCATGTGCGGGGCACGGGCATGGTTCTGGTGTTGGAGGGCACGGCCAAGGCTGTCACTGATCGACTTCTCGATCGGGATCGAATGAAGTGGCCCAACTTTGCGAGGTGGGGTCGCCAGCACGATCGACATGCGCATGAGAGCTTAGACAGCCTCCAGGTTGAGTGGAAACCGGCTGATATGGAGAATCAGTAGCGCGTCTATCTACCTCAGTTTCTCGCTGGAAGCTGGTTGGGGGCTACTTCGTCAACAGCCACAATGCGGGGATTATCCCCGGCACCCATGAACATAAACAGAGTATGGTGTTGATCACGAGGTCCTTGCCGATGCATTGCTTGAGGAGTACAGCGATGAGCGGTAGGAGAATCGCGATGATAACCTGGTCATGGCTTGGTGTCCTAGATTCC
>CAYTDU010000233.1:0-7829 GCA_964436395.1 uncultured Gemmatimonadaceae bacterium
AAATCGGTCGAACGACAATCTCTCGGCAATGCTGCGGCTCGATTACCTCGTGTCCAGCAACCACACACTCACGATGCGGGGGGATTGGCGCGGTTCGAATCAGGAACCAACCCGCGTTTCGTCAACGAGTCTGCCCGAAACCGGCGGAGCAAACGAGAGTGGTGGCGGGGGATTCTTGGCCAGTCTCTCTTCACGTCTGGGTGTGCAGCTGGTCAACGAGATGCGATTCTCGTACTCCGAGTCGGACAGAACGAGCGATCCCTACCTGCTATTGCCCAGTGGGCGAGTTCAGATCGTCTCTTTTCTGGAGGACGGCTCGATCGGCGTGAGAAACGTATCCTTCGGCGGCAACACCAGCATGCCGACGCACTCCACCAACAAGTCGTTGCAGTTCGCAGATGAACTTTCGTGGATGCCCGGAAGAGCCAGTCATCGGTTCAAGCTTGGCGGTTCTTACATGCAGCAGCAGTCCACAAGCGACATGGGCCGAAACATACTCGGCACCTTCAATTACAACTCATTAGCCGACCTGGAAGCCGGCGTTCCGGCTTCCTTCCGACGGACCGTGGTCTCCGATGAGCGCGTCAGCAACGCAACCGACATTGCTTTCTACGCAGGTGACGTGTGGCGCCCATCTCATGGACTCCAGCTCAGTTATGGTTTGAGGCTGGAAGGATCGTCATTCAGCAATCCTCCGGAGTACAATCCGGCGCTCGATTCGTCGCTCGGTGTGCGTACGGACCAGCTACCCGCGGAGTGGGATTTGAGCCCCAGGGCAGGCTTCAGTTGGACCATTGGGGGGCAGAGCTTTTTGACCGCTCCCGATTTGATTGTCAGAGGCGGAATCGGTAGGTTCCGCAGCCAGATCCCGGGGTCGCTGGTGGCGCAGGCGCACACTGCGACCGGCCTTTCAACGTCGGAGGCGGAACTCTACTGTGTCGGTACCGCGGTGCCGACGCCCGATTGGTACGATTTCAGCTCCGACGCCTCTACCATACCGACCACATGTTTCGGCGCCAGTACGGCACTCGAGACGGGCGCACCGAGCGCAGCCGTTTTCGCAGGCGATTTCGGCGCGCCGAAGACCTGGAGGGCGTCACTCGGGTTCCAGCGCAACCTGACGCCGTTGTTCAGCCTTTCTGTGAACGCAAGCTACGCGCGGGGCGTGAGCCAATACGGATTCCGGGATCTGAACTTCGACGCGAGCAACACGTATACGCTCCCGGCCGAGGGCGACCGCACGATTTTTGTGGATCCGACTCAGATCGTGCCCGAGACTGGTGCGCTGAACTACACCGACTCGCGAATCGACCCTGCTTTCGCGCAGGTGCTGGAGGTCAATTCCGACCTCGAATCCGACACCAAACAGCTTCAGGCATCGCTGAGCGGAATCACGCGGTCAGGGATTTTGCTTCAGACCTCATACACCTGGTCGCGCGTGCGCGATCAGTCATCGCTTGCGCTCTTTGGCGGCAGGGGTGGCATGAGGATGGGCGGCGGGGGTACAAGGGGGGGGCTGGGCGGAACCAACACAGCGGGCAACCCCAACATCCTCGAATGGGGCCGCAGCAGCTACGAGCGCCAGCATTCGTTCCTCGCGACAATCAACTACCCATTCGGCACATCGGTTGAGCTGACGGCAATTGGCCGGTTGAGTTCCGGGACCCCGTACACTCCTATGGTTGGAAGCGATATCAACGGCGACGGCGCCATCAACGATCGCGCTTTCGTGTTCGACCCGGTGACCGTTTCCTCAGTCACGCTCGCAAACAGCATGGAACAGCTTCTGGCGACAACGTCGGGTAGCGCGCGGAGCTGCTTGGAGAGCCAGTTCGGGCAGATCGCTAAGCGAAACAGTTGTGCGGGGCCGTGGGAGGGTTCGCTCGACCTCCAGCTCAACGTACGGCCCAACATCTTCGGCCTGAGTCGCAGGCTTTCGATTTCAGTGACGACTCAGAACATGCTCCGGGGTATCGACGAACTCGTCCACGGTGCAGATGGGGCACATGGGTGGGGCCTTGGGGCCAGGCCGGACCAGACGCTTCTGTACGTCACCGGCTTCGATCAGGCCACCAATAGCTTCGAGTACACCGTGAACGAACGGTTCGGCGCCACGAACGCGCGAGGTATGGCCATGCGCCAGCCGTTCCAGCTTGGCATCCAGATGAGGTTGACGATTGGCCCCGACCGCGGCCAGATGGCGCTCGACAGGATGCGCGGTGCCGGTGGCGGGCGAATGGGTGGAATGGGAGGGATGGGAGGGATGGGCGGGATGCCACCAGGTGGCGGCAGGCCTGGCGGAATGCGCGGAATGTTGGGCGAAATGGGTACACCTGAAGAGTTTTTGGAGCGGTTTTTGTCATTACTCCCTAATCCACCATCGGAGGTGCTTGTTTTGGCGGATTCGCTAAAACTGGGACTGACCGAAGAGCAGCTGGCAGCAATCACCGAAACTAGTGACACACTCATCGCACTGCACGAACGGACTGCCAACGACCTCCGCACCGAGCTGACGGGGCAGGACGCGAGCGGAGATCCGCGGGCGATGATGACCTTGATAAGGCCTTCAATGCAGGAAGCAAACGAAAATGTGCGACGCGGCATAGATGCCTTGAAGGAAATCCTCACCGACGAGCAATGGGGCAAACTGCCGGAAGAGGTGCGCGAACCGCGAGGTGCTTTCGGTGGAGGAACACGGCGCCGACCCTGATTGCGGTGTGTGTCTGCCGCTTTCCCAACGTCGGGCACACCAAAAGCGTATTGTAGGTTACAGGAGGGACTCTGACTCGGTCCGCATGGTCGGTTACGTTTAGGATCCGCACTATCGCAGGACTAGAGTATACGTTCGGGGCACAGAAGTCCAAGCGAACAAGTTGAGAGAATAGATGAAGCGAAGAAGCAATCAGAATGTCGCCGCCTTTGCCGTTGTTGCGGCAGTTGTTTTCAGTGCTGCGTGTAACAGCACCGAACCTGAATCTGAAGAAGTGTACCGCCTGGTTCCACTATCCACGCGCGATATCACGGTGCAGGTGGAGGCGGCGGGCTCGGTGGAGCCGGTCACGACCGTGGAGGTCCGGTCGAAAGCCTCAGGCGAAATCTTCGAGATGTATGTCGAAATCGGTGACGAGGTTCGCGTGGGTGAGATGCTGTTGAAGGTGGACCCACGCGTGCCGGAGGCATCACTCAGACAGGCAATTGCCGATTCCGTTCTTGCCCAGGCCCAATTGGAGACTGCGGAGTCCCAATTGCGAAGGGTAGAGGGACTGCACGAGACGCAGTCTGTGACGGAGGTCGACTACGAGGACGCGCGTCTGGCGGTAGCGAGCGCTCGCGCATCGGTTGTCGGCGCAGAACAGTCCGTCGAGAATGCTCGCATCTCGGCGGAAAACACTGATGTGAGAGCACCAATTACCGGCGTGGTTATCGACAAGCGTGTCGAGGAAGGGTCTGTCATAACCTCCGCGACAGGAGCGAGTTCCGGGTCGGTTCTTCTCACAATGGCGAATCTGGACACCGTGCAAGTTCGGTCTCTAGTTGACGAAACCGACATCGGGCGCATTGAGCCGGGATTGCAGGTGACGATCACGGTTGACGCATACCCCAACAGCCCGTTCCGTGGGCGCGTCTACAAGATCGAGCCGCAGGCTGAGGTTACTTCCAACGTGACCATGTTCCCGGTGCTGGTCCGTATTCCCAACGAGGACGGATTGCTCCGCCCGGGCATGAACGGTGAAGTCGACATCTCGATAGGAAGGCGCCGGGGCGTCGTAGCAGTTCCCAATAACGCTCTCCGCACGTTTCGCGACTTCACATCTGCGGCAGCGGTGCTAGGGCTCGATCCACAGGCGGCACGGCAGCAACTCATGGAGACGCGGCCCGAGGGACTGATTCGCGGGCTTAGGGGGGACAGTGGTGCTGCTCCAGTTGCCAGGACCGCGTCAGCCGGCGACTCAGCTAGGCCTGGAATGGGAATGGGTATGGGCTTGAGAAACATGGAACTCCCTGATGGCGTAACCGAGGAGCAAGTCCGCACCATAATGAGGCAGCGCAGGGAAGAAGGAGAGGAATCCCTCACCGCCGAGCAGCGCTCGCTGCTCGATCGGTTGGGTTTTGGGCAGCGCCCGCCCGGCGGGATGGGTGGACCGGAGGTGTCAAGCTCCAACGATCCACTCGCTGCTGTTTTCATTGTTTTTGTGGCGCGCGACAGTGTGCCGGCGCCCGCGTGGATACGCACAGGACTTACCGATGAGAGCTACTCCGAGGTTCTCGAGGGATTGACCGCAGCGGACACCGTTTACGTGCTCCCGAGCCTGGCTCCTGCGAGTGAAGACAATTTCGGACCGGGTATGGGACGGGGACGCGGTATGGGCCCGCCACCGGGAGGACCGCGCCGCTAACAGTCATCCCGCCAGTTTCACTGGCGGGCTCGTTCCCCGTAAGCTTCTGCGGCAAAACCCTCCATGATACCGGCGGGCGGCCTGCCTATGCCCAAGGCAGCCCCCATATATCGCATACCTTTGTCGATGTGATTGAAAAAGGCTTTGTAGCCCTCACACAAGTAGTTCAGACCGGGCTCCCCGTCGGGAGTGGTCAGGATCCGGTTCTTCGGGCAACCGCCGTTGCAGACAAAACGAACTTCGCAGTCTTTGCAGTACTTAGGCAGAGATGCAGCCTTTGACATGCCAAACACACTCTGCGCCTGTGAGCCCGCCAGCTCAGTGAGCGGTGTCTCCATCACGTTGCCGAGCAGCTTGCTCGGCTCCACATAGTGATCGCAGGAATAGAGGTCACCGTTGTGCTCTAGTGCCATAGCTGTGCCACAAGTCTCCTCGAACAGGCACAAGCCCGAGCGCTGTCCAGTCCATGCCGCCAAGGACACGTCGAAGATCTGCACGAACACCTTGGCCACATCCCGCATAACCCACTCGTTGAAGATCGCCTTCAGGAACTCACCGTACTGCATCGCGCCGACCGAGCGGTCTGTGACCTCTGTTCCCTCCTGATAGCCCGTCTCGTTATCGAGCTGCACGATCGGTATGAACTGCACGAACTGCGCACCGATCTCGTCGCGAATGAACCTGTACACGTCTAGCGGATAGTCACCGTTGGCAGCATGAACCGTGGTTAGAACGTTGAAATTCACCTGGTGTTTCTTCAGCAACTCGACGCCGGCCATCACGTCACCGTGCGTCCCGTGTCCGCCTTTGTCGGTGCGGTAGAAATCGTGCAAATGCTCGGGGCCATCCACACTTATCCCTACGAGGAATCCGTTCTCTCGGAAGAATCGACACCAGTCGTCGTCGAGGAAGACGCCGTTGGTCTGGATCGTATTCAAGATGCGAACCCGGTCCCGTGCATTTTCCTGCTGGTATCGAACCGCGCGCTCGAAGAACTCCAAGCCCATGAGCAGCGGTTCACCACCCTGCCATCCGAATGTGATTTCAGGGACGTTTTGTGACTGTATGTATTCCCGCGTGAACTGCTCGAGTACCTCATCACTCATGCGGAAGTCTGAATCGGGGTACAACTTCTCCTTGGACAGGTAGTAACAATAGGAACAGTCGAGATTGCAGATCGGGCCGCGAGGCTTGATCATGACGTGGAAGAACGACGGGATTGCCATGGTGTTACTATGGTGAAGATTATGCATTGACGCCAGTGAGGAACACCGATATGCCTAACCAATTCGACCGCCGCGCCTTCCTGAAATCCCTCGGAGCAGGCATCACTGCCACTGCGCTAGTGGGTACGACCGGTTGTGCGCGCGAGCTATCCCAGCGCCCACCGAACTTTGTCTTTTTCCTGATCGACGACCTAGGGTGGGTCGATACCGGTGTCTACGGCAGCACGTTCTACGAGACACCCAACATCGACAGACTTGCCAGCGAAGGGATGCGGTTCACGGACGCATACGCGGCGAGTCCGGTGTGCTCACCCACGCGCGCCAGCATAATGACGGGCAAACACCCCGCGCGGCTCAATATCACAGACTGGATCGGCGGCAGTCAGCGGGGCGAGCTTCTGCCGGCCGAATACGAGCATCAACTGGCGTTTGAGGAAGTCACGATTGCAGAGGTTCTAAAGGAGGCCGGCTATTCCACCGGGTACTTCGGCAAATGGCATCTGGGTGACACGCCGTTTTTGCCGGATTCGCAGGGATTCGATTTGAACGTGGGTGGCACAGCTGCCGGTCAGCCTGCTTCGTACTTCTATCCCTATAAGGCCGAGCACGGCAGAAGCGATTTCTGGGACGTGCCGCACCTGGAGGATGGACGAGACGGAGAGTACCTCACCGACAGGCTCACCGATGAGGCGATCGGTTTCTTGGAGGCACAGGGCGACTCACCGTTCTTGTTGTACCTGTCACATTACGCGGTTCACACTCCGATCCAGTCGAAAGGCGATCTCACCGAGAAGTACCGCGAGAAGGCAGAGTCACTCCCCGAACCGGATGGCCCCGACTTCATCAGCGAGCACGACCGCGCGTTCGTAAAACAGCATCAGGATCATGCCGCATATGCCGGAATGGTTCAGAGTGTTGACGAGAGTGTGGGTCATGTTCTCGAGGCGATCGAGAACCTCGGCCTCACCGACAACACCATTGTGATCTTCATGTCTGACAATGGTGGTTTAACCACAATCGCCAACAGACGGAGCGCGCCAACGGCAGTCCTGCCCCTTCGTGCGGGCAAGGGCTGGCTGTACGAAGGAGGCATCCGCGAGCCAATGATAGTCAAGTGGCCGGGAGTGGTGGAGGAAGGAAGTCTCTGTTCTGAACCCGTGATCAGCACTGACTTCTTCCCGACCATGTTGGAGATGGCGAGGATTGGGCAGAGGCCAAACCTACATCAGGATGGTGTGAGTTTGCTCCCGTTGCTCCGCCAAGAAGGGTCGCTCAACCGCGACGCACTGTACTGGCACTTCCCTCACTACCATGGTTCCGGCAACAGACCTTCCGGCGCGGTAAGGGCCGGCGATTACAAGCTCGTGGAGTGGTTCGAGGACGGGCAGGTCGAGCTGTACAACTTGGCCGATGACATCGGCGAGTCGCGGGATCTGAGCCAATCCATGCCGGAGAAGGTTGGCGAGTTGACCGAGATGCTACACGCCTGGCATAGGACAGTAGATGCGCGAATGCCGAGGGAGGATACGGTGGGGAGTTGAATACCGCCCTTCCATACGGTTGCGCCCCGGACGGTTTTTATCCATCAACCTAGTTGCTCTCAAGGGGTGCGTATGAAGTACAGCAGAGGTGCCGAACGACGGTAGGCTCCCGCCCCTCCGCATTAATCCGCCCCTCACTGCACCAATTAGGCTATCCGGTCTCTTGCCCCGTACCCCACCATGAGTCGTGACTTCAACTTGCATTCCACATTCCGCCGAGGCGACATTATGGGTATGGCCGCGCCATTGTACTACTCCGCGGACATGGTCCGCGCGCTTCCTGAAGACGGAAAGCGCTACGAGACGGTTCACGGGGAACTGCTCGTGACGCCCGCGCCGCGGCTCTGGCATCAGGAGGTCCACCGCCGCATCACAGGTAGGTTGGATCGATACCTCGAAACGCAGCCGGTGGGCTGTTTGTTTTATGCACCGGCGGACATCTCCTGGGGACCTGACGTTCTGGTTCAACCGGACATTTTCGTTGCTGACCGAGAAGAAGCACGCACGCTTGACTGGTCGCAAGTCAGAACCCTCCTATTGACAATCGAAGTTCTGAGCCCGACAACTGCACGCTACGACCGTCACACGAAACGCCGTTTGTATCAGGAGGTGGGGATTCCCTTTTACTGGATCGTGGATCCGGACGAAAAGTGTGTTGAAGTCTG
>CAYTDU010000234.1:0-7810 GCA_964436395.1 uncultured Gemmatimonadaceae bacterium
TGGGTATTGTTGTACGTGGCGACAATTGCAGTTCTCCCAGTATCCGGGTTAATGGTTATCGCAGGAGCCGTCCTCTTGCACGATTGGCATTCCCCGCTGTTTCTTGATCGTATGAAGTGGGAGCACCGCCTCATAGACCGCGTTCAATCGGTCTACTTCACAGGAATTGCCGTAGGATGCATCCTCACGCCAGTCTTGGTTGGGACGATACTGCTGGGAATGCGCCGGCTTCCGATTTCGTATTTCATACAACAGGATATCTCATTTGGTGTTTATGTCTGGACTGCCACTTCTAGTCTGATAGTGGCAGTTGTTGTTACAACGCAGACGCTCTTTGTTCAAACGCGGCGTGCAGAGTCAATCCTCGGTTACATTGAACTTCTCAGGCGCCGACAGGCTGTGAAGTAGTGTCCGCTATGCATTACATCTCGCTGTGCCGGATGCTCCCTATGCCTATCTCGCCTTCGCCCTTCGCTGGCTAGAAATAACTGGACAAACGAGCAGTATCATGCAACCATTTGGACATGTCTGTCACGTACATCCCTGAACATGTGAAGTTCCGCCTGTGGGGCAAGGCCGCCGGTCGCTGTGAGTACGAGGGGTGCAACACGCCGCTGTGGCTCGATTCTCTGACCAAGGCAGAGTTCAACACGGCGTACATCGCGCACATCTACGCAGATAGTCCTGGTGGACCTCGATACGACGCCGTGAAGTCCGAGGCGCTGAAGTCCGACATCTCAAACCTGATGTTGATGTGCGACGAGCACCATCGCTTGGTCGACAAGGCTGAGGTAGCTGCTCATCCTGTCGAACGCCTTGTTGGCATGAAGACCGCGCACGAGGAACGAGTTGAGATTGTCGGTGGAATAGCGGCAGATCTTCGGAGTGAAGTGGTCCTCTATGGCGCGAACGTGGGGAAGCACAACGCTGCGATCAGTTGGAATCAGGCGGCTCAGGCCATGGCACCTAATCGATATCCGGCTTCATCGAGGGCGATAAACCTCGGACTCAAGAATAGCCTGGACGACGATAGGAACGAGAGCTACTGGAAGCAGGAGTCATTACAATTGAAGACTGCGGTCGATCGTCTCGTTCGTCCAATCCTTGGCGGCGACGCCCCGCATGTCTCCGTGTTCGCGCTGGCGCCCCAGCCATTGTTGACATTTCTCGGAAGTCTCCTCTGTGACATCCACAAGGTTGACGTGTTCCAGGCGCGTGATATCGACGAGGACAGCACGGACGTCTACCAGCTGCATCGCGAGCCCAAGCAGACTTGGTCGTGGGATGAGGATGACGATGCGGCACCCTTCGATCTCACACTGGAGCCGCCGACGACGAGTCACCCTCGTGCGGCCGTCGTCTTTGGGTTGAGCGCCGATATTCTCCACGATCGCGTCCATGCGGTATTGGGGCCAGATGTGAGCATCTGGACGGTGCTTCTCGACAGCCCCGGGAACGATACTCTGCGAAGTCGGCAGCACCTACAGAAGTTCCGGGAGGTCTGCCGCGAACTGTTTCGGCGTGTGAATCTTCAACATCCGGATCTCGATGAACTCCACGTTTTTCCCGCTATGCCCGTGTCAGCATGCGTTGAGCTAGGTCGCGTCCGTCAGCCGAAGGCCGATCCGCCACTGCAGATTTGGGACAATCAGCCCGGTCTGGGGTTCGTGAAGTCACTAACAATTCCTTTAGAGTGGTAACTATGTCTGCAACCGATTCACTCGAGCACCTGCTTTCCGATA
Organism: uncultured Gemmatimonadaceae bacterium; assembly: GCA_964436395.1. GTDB lineage: Bacteria > Gemmatimonadota > Gemmatimonadetes > Gemmatimonadales > GWC2-71-9 > JBDGYW01. The sequence continues at coordinate 1,743 of CAYTDU010000234.1, forward strand.
TTGCAGAGACTCTCGACGTTCCACCGAGCGCGTACGAGCAAGCCGAAGAACGCTATCAAGCGGTCGGCGATTGGTTGTGCGAGGGCGACTCGCCGGTTCATGACAAGGAGCCGGATGTGTACCCACAGGGGTCCTTCGCGCTCGGGACCGTGGTGCGACCACTCTTTGGCGACGACTACGATCTTGACGCCGTCGTCCAACTCGCTGGTTCCAAGACCTTGTGGAGGCCCGCGGAGTTGAAGAGAGCGGTCGGCGATCGATTGAAAGAAAACGGCACCTATCGAAAAATGCTCGAGCCAGAGGGACGTCGGTGCTGGACATTGAAGTACGCCTCGGAGGAAGGTAGACATGGTTTTCATTTGGATCTGCTGCCGAGCATTCTGGCTGGCGTCGAGGCGCAACAGGAGGGTGCGAGTGACACATCGCTCGCTATTACCAACCGAATCTCGCCCGCTCGGGTGGAGTGGAAGGACAGCGATCCGAAGGGGTACGCGGAATGGTTCGGCGAACGATGCATGGTTCGGTCCGCGAGGATTGCCGCCCGCACCGGAGTGGTCGCCGGTGTGGAACCCGTAAAGGACTTCACCAATCGCGCTCCGCTGCAACGTGCGGTCCAGCTACTGAAACGGTATCGTGACGTCCTGTTTCGAAACGACGAGCATGCTCCTATTTCAGTAATCATCACAACCTTGAGCGCACAAGCCTACGAGGGCGAGGAATCCCTTGTTGATACTCTCTTCGGAGTGGTCAACCGTATGTCGAACTTCATCGAAATTGAAGGAGACACGGTTCGAATTCCCAACCCGGTCCGGCCGACTGAGAATTTTGCGGACCGCTGGCAAGGCAATATCCGGAAGGCGAGGGCTTTTCTTCGCTGGCTTGAGGCAGCGAAGCGGTTGGAGGCTGAATTGCTCGCCGAACCGCCGCACCGACTCAGCAACACACTCACGGGCTTGCTCGGCGAGAACTCTGGTCGTGCTGTGATGAAGAAGGTCGCTGCACGGCATGCGGCGGGAATGGTTGGCGGTACCAGCGCGTCGCCGCTTTCGGCTTCGCCTGCAGGCACAGGCTCTCCGGCGGGGTTGCGCGGTGCCCTTTCAGCTCTAATCGGTTTGCTTCGCAATGCCACCCATCGTCAATCGCCACCTTGGAGAATTGCGCTCGATGGCACATCCGTGAAGGTGCGTGGCTACGTCACTTCTGGTCGTGGCGCCCGTTTGGGAGAGTTTTTCCCGCAGCAGCCCATCCTCCCGCACGCCCAGCTGCGGTATGACGCGGACATTCGTGGCGGGCCCTACACCGAGATCTATTGGCAGGTAACAAACACGGGGGCGGAGGCCGAGCGGGCCAACCAGCTACGCGGTCGGTTCGAGAAGGGCGGAACAAGCAAGGTCGAAAGCTCCCGTTATCGTGGGGATCATTCGATCGAGTGCTTTGTGGTGCGCGACAAGGTCTGCATTGCCAGAAGCGGGCCGTTCGTCGTTTGCGTGCGGGGCTGAATACGGCGTTATTCACTGGCTCGCTTGTTGATGGTGATGGCATACCTGAATTTTCCGCCGATGTTGTCATAGAGAACGAGTTCAGGATCCACTTTTGGGAACAGGTCGGTACCGCAACGAATTGCAACCGGAGCAGGACACGCGGGGAATACGTGCAGCTCTCTCGGGCCGGCGTGGCGGGCATGGATTTCTGAGAGCACTTTTCGATACACCCGGCGAAACCGCTCAAGATCGTCTTTGAGATTCAAGAACTCGCGGTTGGGTTCCTGTCCGGCAAGCGTGATCTCGTAGACCGTGAAACGAGCATCCACGGCACTCGGAAGTGCAGCGGGAAGAACTTTGCCGCTCAGTGAAAGGACGAGCGCGACGCAAGTCGGATCCGTGCCGTCTTGTATTCGTTTATGTGCGTAGTCCGTAGGGGTGGCCTTGTCTCGCCACGCCCACGACTGGTCGCGATGGCGCTGATGTAGGTCGGCGGCGATCTTGTCACCCAGTTCGCGGCCAAACGCCATGAGAACGGGAATCGTGGTGAGAGCAAACACGGAGTAGTGACGAGCTTTCGCGCCATCCATACCACCAGAGAGAATCGTGTCGAGCTTCCGTTTAATGATCTGGAGCGCCGCCTCTGTCATCCCTGGGTCCTCGGGGCGGAGGTGAGCGAGATCGATTACAGCACCGGTTTCATCGGGTGCATACCGGGGCGCGATGGCGGTGCGAACGTCGTGGGCTGGAATGTCGACCGGCTGACCGCCGATGAGCCCGCGCAACTGAATGACCCACGTGCGCAGTTCGGGGCCGTGTTCAGTCACCGCTCGGATGCGATCCTCATGGTCGCGCTTGAAGCCGCGCAGCTTCTTCACTGGATATTCGGCCACGTTGTCGTCGATTAGTTTGTGACATCCAGCGCAAAGGAGCATCAGGTTGGCTATGGAATGCGGGGTGGCCGGACGGTTGTCGTCACCTCTCGGACCGTCGTCGCTGAACGCGACAATGTGCGCGGCCTCTGAGAAGTTGCCCTTTTCGCCCGTGAGTTCGTGTGCGAAAAGGAATTTGTTACAGCCCGCGAATTCGCAGCGTCCAGCGGCTCGAGCCACGAGCTCCAAGCGCGTTGTGGGAGGTATGTTCCGCGTGTCTTTGACCGGTGACTTCTTCGCGTCACCTGCTCCTTGGTTCTTCGTCTTCTTCGCCATGATCACCCCGCGAGAAGTAGGTTCTCAGGGATCAGGTCGCGTCCAGCCACGCGGAGGCAAACGTGATTCGTCCGGCATAGCTGACATAGCGTTGTTTGCTCGTTCGGTCGGAGCGCGTGCCAGTCTTCCAACTCCAACTTCACCAAGCTCGGATTTCGTCCAAACGAGGCAAGGATCCGTCGCCAATCTGACGTGATCCGTTGGTATGTCGTTGACGCGACGTTTGCTTCGGACACAGGCTGGCCCTCCGCCAGTTCGGCCAGGTCTATGAGGCAGTTCACGATTTCTGCTGTCTTCTCAGCAATCCGTGCATTGCGCACGTTGGCACGCTTGCGGTCGACAATGCGATGCTCGTTCATGGCGAATCCGGCCCCCACGGCGTGACTCACGGCATGGGTCCAGGGACGAGACTCACCATCGAGGACCGCCTTGAGATAGCGCAAACCTCCCGCGGTCAATGCGGCTTCGATGTTTCTATCCGGCTTTCTGCCACGTGTCGCCCAGTTGCTTTTCATCACAGACGCTCCAAGAGTCAGCGCGCGACCTGTATTGTCGCCCAAGAACCTTGCACGGTCACACGTACCGGCCGGGGACGACCGGCCAGCGGTCGCCCCGCTTCGGTTTTCCAGTTTGCTAAGTCATCATCTCGCGAGCCACCGCTGTCATACGCACCGTGGATCACCGAGTGCGGTGGGATTCGGAAGTTTGGCCAGATCCTTATGCCCGCGGTTTGGGCAGCGTCGTTCCAGAGTACAGTGGTGGCGCGGAGGGCGAGCGACCCATCGTCATTGTTGGGGTCGGCACGGCGGCACGCCATCTCGGTGCGCACGACGCACAGCGGGAACGGCGTGAGCCGGGTGAAAGCACGATACGAAGCTTCTTGGCTCGCGTGTGGGCACAAGACCTCGCGTGTCTGGTCGAATGCGGCTAGCACCGAGGGTTCGGTGGCGAGAGCGCGATGCAAAACCGGAATGACGACGGGCTTCCAGAACCCAACGTGGGACGCGATCTCATCGACCACCTGCTCGAGCGGTTCCGGTCGTTCCTCCGTCGTTCTTCGCCACGCCGCGCGGTTGCTGGGATCGGGAACCAGCAAGTGGGCGGGTTCGTGCCTTTCAGCAAACCACGCGCGAAGTCGTCGAGATCCGCGTGCATCGATCACCGCGGTGAACGACGCTGCCCTGGGGTCGGCGAGAGGATCGCGGTAGACGACCGCCTCGGTGTTTCTGGCGAACTCGAACTCGAGTTGAACCGGAACCGCCGGGTTTTCGCGTCGTAGCTTGGAGGAGAGGTGCTCGAGGTCTTCGTCATCATCGATACGTTCGATGCGCAACCGAGTCATGTCGAGCACAAGCGCCTGGATGTCGTCGAGGTTCTCGGGTACGATCCCGAGGGCGCCGAGACGGCGCATGACGCGAAGCACGGCGGCGTCGCAGATCTTCGCCTTGAGATTGGGCCCCATCAGACCCAGCGTCTTCGCGACAGCACGGACTTCCGGGTCCTGATCAATCTGGTGGGCGTGGCGACTCATTCGCTCCTCCTCCTCGGCCCACCCTTGGGACGTAGCTGGCGAATGGCCGTGGCAAGCGCGCGTAGCTCCTCACGGCCAGGCTCCCAACGTCGACCCTTGCTCCGGCGCGCCACAACGGTCTGAAGGGCAGCCGCAACATCCAGCGTCTCGCCGTACGACCAGCCCTCTTCTTCGGCCAGGTCGGCGACCGATTCCGGGATCTGGATTTCGGTGGAACGGACGACGGACATTTCCGGGAGCTCTCCGGTGAGGATCCACTCCACCGACACGTCCAACGCGCTCGCAATCCTCAGGTAGATGAGTCCGCTCGCCGACGCCTGTCCACCCTCCACCTCACTCACAAAACTCTTGGAAATGCCGGCCTTTGCTCCCAACGCCTCTTGGGTCATGTTCTTCTCCCGACGACGTTTACGGATTCGGTGACCGATTGCTCTCAGGACTTCGGGGCGATCGCGCTTCTCCATCGACCTACCTATAACGCGAACAATTCGACCGTGCAACCGAGATAAACGACTTGACATCGTTTATAGCGAACCTTAGCTTGCGGTTGATTCCACTTATTTGCTCGGAGGAGGCGCGATGCCTGGACTCAGCAACCGTTCAACGCTTCATCACCGCTTGACCACTTTTGTCGACTGGATCGCCACGGAGCCGGGAACCGAGGACACCATCAGGCGGCAATCGGATGAAATCCGGACGCGCATCAAGGGCAAGGCCGCGAACGACGGCCTCACCGTGAGGGGCACGCCGAACAGCGGGTCGTTCGCAAAGCGTACCGGACTTCGGCGTCACCTTCAGGGCGACTCCACCGTGGAGGGGCAGGATGTGGACCTACCCTTTGTGATTTCTCCCAAGACCAAGGACGACGAGGCCGTGGGGCCCCTGCTCGAGCGGTTCCTCGGATACGCAAGTGCGAGCTACCCCGACACGCCCCGGAAAAAGACCAAGAGCTCCGTGAAGATGAGCTTCGTTAGCTCCAAGCTCTCCTATGACCTCGTTCCCATGATCGCGACAACCGACCCCGAGCAGCAGATACTTCTTCGCGGGGACGGCGAGCGCCGCCGCACATCCGTTCAGAAGCACATCGCGTTCATCAGGTCACGCACCCAAGCCAGCAACAACCTACCAGGGCGGGTGAAGTTCAACGAATGTGTCCGACTGATGAAGTGGTGGCGCGAATTCCGCGTCGCGAGCGCGGGCTCCGTGGACGACATGCCGACGTTCGTCGTCGACCTTCTGTCGGCCAAGGCCTTCGACGAGCTGTCCGTGAGCGAAACGTACGCCCAAACCCTCGCCGGCTGGTTCGGTTTCCTGGCGGATCGGGTGGACAAGCGGACGCCCATCTACTTCACGGACTTCGCTCGACCCAAGACGTTGCCGACAGCGACTTGGGTCGTGCTCGACCCGGTCAACCCGGATAACAACGCCACGGCCAGTTGGTCCGGCCTCATGGTCGACGAGTTGGCGGAGTGGCTTGCCGATGGCCGAGACGCTTGGAGCCGCGCAATCGCGGCGGACCTACGCGGTGACCATCGTGCGTGCCTTGACGCTCTGGTCGCTATCTTCGGAACGCCGTTTCGTCACCACTGTGGAGAGAAGTAGGGATGTACACGAGCACCGCGACCGCATCGCGCACCAACACGTACACCCAAGCTCGCGCACGCTACGTGATGGACAAGGTCCTCGAAGACTTCGTGACTATTGCAGTTCGCGGATTCGTCACGATCGAGCGAATCAAAAGATGGGCCGAGGACGTGTTGACCGTGCTTCAGTTCGAGGCAGCCGAGTCTTTTGTGATTCTGCTCACGCCACCGAGAGGAAAGGTTGTCGGCGTTCGCTACCTGGTGA
>CAYTDU010000235.1:0-7771 GCA_964436395.1 uncultured Gemmatimonadaceae bacterium
CCTACGAGTTCAACTTTGCGCACCCAGGGGTTGAGCAGCTCTACCTCATTTACTTTCGCAACACCGTGGCCCCCCTCGGTTTTGATATCGAGCAGCATATCGTCACAAACGAGTTGTTCATCCCAGCGGCCTCGCCGGCGATTCCGATTTTACCAGGCGATACGGTCATGGGTCGACTTGCTGCGATGGAAGACCCGGATGGCGCGGTGGCTGAAGCAAACGCCGACGCCGTTTGGGATGAAGCGCTGGGTGATCATCTGCTATCGGGCACCACGGGAGAAGCTTTAGCCGCGTGCTCGAGTGGTCACGTGGGCGCATATCAAATCGATATCACGGTGAAGGACACCGGCGATGCTCCGATTCAAGGTTGCCAGGTCGATGTCTATGACGCGGCCAATATCAACCATCTGTTCCGTGTATGGACTGATGTGAATGGCCAGGTGAGCATTGCGCTCGACGCGGACAACTACAATGTGCGGATATTCGCCAGTGGCTATGCCTTCACGGTGCCCGAGCCCTTAGTGGTCACGGCCGACGAGGCTGTCGAGTTCATCGGCACGAGTTTGACGAATTTGGTGACGCCCTCGGCTCCAGATTTGTGCGTCATCTTTGGCACCATCCGCGACGCGCTGGGCAAGGCAATTTCTGGAGCGTGTGTAGAAACCTACGCTCTCATTCCCCAGACAGTTTCTGGAATCCAGAATAGCGACCGTGTGGGCACGACCGTGACTGATGCCAATGGCTGGTTCCAGATTGAGCTGGTGCGCAACGCCGTCGTACGATTTACGATAGACGGTACGGCATTTGACTTTGAAAGAACGGTACCAGATCTTCCAAGTCAGGATGTGACGACTTGGACATAAGGAGTTGCGCCATGGGAGAAAAGCGAGAGGTTGTTGGTCTGAGCATTGGAACGTGGATTGCCATCGTTGGTCTCACAGTCACGTTGGTGGCTTCTGGGGGTGCGGTGCTCTCTCAAATCTACGCGCACAAGACCGAGGTCTCTGCAGTCAAAGAGGAGTTGGCTGACAAGATCGTTAGTGCCGGCACCAAGGCGGAAACGAAGCTCCAGAATTGGCGCATCCAGACCATTGAGGTGAAGGTCGAGAACATCGACAAGCGCCAACAACAGACATCCGAGAACGTGGTGAAGCTCCTCGACCGTTTCAACGTGCGGCCAGTCGAGCCCCCGGTGTTGAATCCATTGCCAGCACCTCCACCCACGACGCCCGCTGCTACTCCGTAGGAGGTCATCGTGGCAAGTTGTAAAACAGCTCCCATCGAGATCGTGGTCGTTGTCGACGACATCGAAGACGTGTTGCAGGACTACGACTCGATTAAGGTTTACCGGAGCACCAGTGGTGAAGGTGGCCCTTTCGAGGAGATTACTTGTCGGGGGACGCGGCCGACGCTGCAGAACGGGATGACACGTTATACCTACGAAGATGAATCGGGCAGTAAGACCTATTGGTATCGGTTCTCCTACTACAACAGCGACACGCTCGTAGAGAGTGCACAATCAGACCCAGAACCTGGTGAGCTGCATCCTGCGTTGCAGATTCTGGACGTGGACACGCTCAAGACCAACTACCTCTACGGGCTCGACCTCACCGACGACGCCGGCCGTCCCTACCCGGATAGCCTCTATGCGTTCTTCATCAAAAGCGCGGTCAATTGGCTCGAGCACAAGCTCGACATAGCAATCCAGAAGACGGTGGTCGAGGAAGAAGCGCACGACTACTACCGCGAAGACTACGATAAATACATCTGGCTTAAAACCGACTTCTACCCGGTCATCGGCATCGACTGGATCAAGATGGTGTTGCCGGGTAACGAGGTGGTGCAGCAATTCAGCAACGATTGGATTCGGCTGCACCGACTCGCTGGTCAGATCAACATCGTTCCCGGTGCGGGTGTCGCGGGCTCAATCGTCTTCGGTGCTCGAGGCACTTGGATTCCGCTCATCTACTCGCACAACCGCATGGTGCCCGACGCTTTCCGAATCAAGTACACGGCGGGGTTTGGTCAAGCCGAACCCGGCCAGGTGACGATGCCCGATCCAAAGCTCGACCGCGATGCTCAGGTCATCACGGAGCTGGTTGGGAAAATCGCATCGTTCGGCCCGCTCAATATTGCCGGCGACCTGCTCGGTGGTGCGGGCATTGCGTCGCAGTCCATCGGTATCGACGGCCTCAGTCAGAGCTTCAACACAACGTCGTCGAGCACCTCGGCCGGGTACGGCGCAAGGCTCATTCAATATCGCACCGAAATAAAGGACCAGGTGCCAACGCTGCAGAAGTATTACCGGGGCGTTCGATTGACGGTTATGTGACATGCCAGTCTTGAAGATCAAAAAGAAGGTGAGCCCCGGCGCGGTCGGATTGCTTCCAGATCAGAAGGAAGCGGGGCAACGTGTTGACTTCAAGCCCGACAAATTTGTGCTGGCAGTCGAGACGAAGGGATACAGGCTCGCGTGGTCACGTGCGTGCAGGTGCCCGTGCGCGCTCGTGAACGATCAGACGCAGCAACCGGACCCGATGTGTGATTTGTGTGAGGGCACTGGTTGGTTTCTCTTTCGTCCCTCGAGCGCGACGATTGACGAACGCATCGTTGGCGACCTCGATGAGATTCAAACGAAGTTGCTCGGTGACCGGTCGGTTCTCATTCGTGGCATCATGTCGGGTATCATGCAGCAATACCAAGGCTATGACATCCTAGGTGCTCGTCTCGAGGGGACGGCGGCCGTGTCGGTGCGCTATGAGAACAAGTTAGGTTACTACGATCGTCTCATCAATCTCGATGCCACGATCTCTTATGTGCAGTTGCTCGACATGCCAGAAGGGCTCGAGCTGCCGACGAAGTACATCGTGCGCCAGGTGAATTTGTTGCGAACCAAAGACCAGACCTATGTGGAAGACACCGACTTCACTGTTGAGGAAGGTGTCATCCACTGGGTGGATGGTCATCAACCGAGGGCAGGAACCCGCGTTGCTTGCCATTACCTCACCCACCCTGTGTGGCGCATCATCGAGCACCCGCATGGGCTCCGGCTCACGCCGGTGAAGTACAAGGGTACGAAGGACACGCCGCAAGAGTTGCCGGTGCAGGGAATCGCAAAATACGAGTTTCTGTTAGACTCGTTCCCATGATCATCGAGGTTGACCTTTCTGGAATTATTCCTGTCGAGCTGCAGGGGCTTTCGCCATTGGCGTTTGAGCCATTGCTCCATGACATCGCTGAGGCTGCACGCGACAAATGGATTCGTGTCGCAGGCGAGGATTTGCACACGTCGAGGCGCGACTATCTCGAGAGCATTCAAGCAGTCGAGTTCAAAAAGGGAGTGGCAACCATCGCACTTGTTGGTCGGCTCGCCAACATCATCGAAGAAGGGATGGCCGAGGTCGACTTGCGCGACACGTTGCTTGGCCCGAATGTTCGTATCAGTCCCGAGGGCGAGTACGGCAAGCATTTGACCATCAGACCGACTGGTGAGGTTGGCTATTACCGAGCAATTCCATTTCGCCATGGCACACCAGGCACCGGTGGTGCAGTGGGCGCGGAGATGGGCTCGCAGTATAAAGACGTGGTTGAAGATGCTGGTCAGCTCGGTCGTGACGTGTACGGCGAAGCGAAGAAGCTGAAGGCAACCGTCAGTGATCCCTACAAAGGAACGAAGTGGGGTGGTCGGCTCACAGCCTCAGATATGGAGAAGCTCGGTGTTCCAAAGCTGAAACCTCATCATGCAGTGCCAATCTTCCAGGGCATGGTGCGTGAGCGGAAGACCTACGAGAAGGCGAGGCAGACCCAGTACATGACTTTCCGCACGATCTCGACTCTCGTGCCCACGGGCTGGATTCGTCCGGCTACTGAGGGTAGACATTACGCTAAGAAAGTTTCAGAGTACGTCCGACAAATGGCACCGGCGGCACTCGAGAATTACGTGAAAGGGATGGGCACATGATTCAGAGGTTTATCTATCGAGCGCTGAAGCAAGGGCTCAATGAAATCAAAGCGGACAATCGTATCCTGCAGTTCCTTTTTGAAGACTGGTACAGCATGTCTGAGGAAGAAGCCGAAACCATCCAGAGGGTCTTCAACGAGAAGACTCCGCTCGTGGTTCATGGCTACCTTCCCAAGGACGCTCAAATCCCAGCTTACTCGATCACGCTCAGCGGTGAAGCTGAGACCGAGAACGTGCTCGGTGACGAAGCAGCTCAGAGTCTCGACGAGAATGACGAAGATTATGGCTCAGACATCTACACAGCCATCTGGGAACACTCCTACAACATCCATTGCTACGCTGAGCACCCGGATGTGTGCCAGTATATCTATGAGGCGGCCAAGTCGATGCTCCTGTCGGCTGGGACCATCTTTCTGGAAGAAGGGCTATTTGAGGGGCATTTTTCTGGAATGGACCTGATTCCAGACCCGAGGTATATTCCTGAGCACCTGTTCGTGAGGCAACTCACGTTCAAGTGCCAAAGGGAGTTCATGCAGGTGGATCGTCTGTCCAAGCTCAGAAAGGCGTTCCGCGTGCGGGGTATACACGTTGACAGAAGCGGCTCTCCCAGCGATGTTGGGGGGGTCAAAACGCTTGTCACAGTTTCTGGAGTAGACGATGGCCAAGAGACGTAGGTTTGGCAGTGATGACGAGGAGACCATTATGAGCGATGACTCATTATCCGACGTGACCGAGCCCGCGCCCGAGTCTGAACCGACCTCGGTTCCAGAAAGCAGTCCAGAAAGTAAGCCCCCCGAGGAGAAGAAGGACGAGCCGCCGGCCCGCGCGTTGGACCGGGTCACGCTCGAGGTCTACTGCTCCGCGTCGGGGGTGAAGTGGGACCAAATCGCCGGCTTCAAGGCATGGGCGAAACGCCAGAAACTCGCGCGACTGACCATGACCGAGTGGAAGGTGAAGCACAACGAATTTGTAGTTCGGCCGGTGCGCTGACTTGAGAGGAGTGACCGATGGCAGCTTCTTCGATATTCTTTAACGGCCGGCTCATCAGTGTGCCGGGCTCGTACAGCGAGGTCGACGCATCTGGGCTCGAATCAGTCGGGCTCAGCGCGGCCGGCATCGTGGCGGTTCTTGGCACAGGTGAGGGCGGACGCCCCGTGAGCGACATCATGGAGCCGTCGCAGTTTCTACGGGCCAACAAGCCCGAGAAGATGCGCGAGCTGTTTCGCTCCGGCGATCTTCGCGAAGTCTCGGGGATGCTGTTCGAGCCGGCGAAAGATTCCGCCATTTCGGGCGGCGCCGTCGAAGTCGTTGCCATGAAGGTCAACCCGTCGACCAAGTCGTACCTCACGCTCGACAACGCTCAGGGTCCAGCCCTCGAGCTGGAGAGCGAAGACTACGGCGCGTTCACCAAGCAGATCAAAGTATCCATCAGCACTGGCACCAACAAGGGCAAGCTCATCGCGGTCGAGTTTGAAGACCAGGTCGAGAGTCAAGACGACATCGGTGGTGATGCGATGTTCTCGCTCTCCTACGACAAGCCGACCAATGGCTGGGACACCATGACCGCTCAGGTTGTGGCTGGCGGCTCAGTCGAGTGCGAAGCGACTCGTGCTGGTGTGGCGGGCAAAGACGGTGATGTCGGCACCCCGCTCGCAGCTCCAGGTGTCATTGAAGTGGTGGCTGGTGCCGGAGATGAGGGTCTTCAGGTCACGGTGTATGGTCTCGACGGAACCGGGGCGCCGAAGGCTGAGACACTCACAACCATCAATGGCACGGTTGTCGGCGCCCAGATTTTCGCGGCTGGTGATGTGCTCGGTGCCAAGGTCGTTGGCACTTCAGTGGGCGCCATCACGGTGAAAGCATCGCCGGGCGGCGCAACGATCTTCACCATTCCTTCGGGAGTGAATCCGAGCCAAGGCATCACGTTCGGCGTGACCATGTATGTCTCAGGCTCGAAAGTCACGCTTGTCTCGAGCGGAGCATCGACCAAAGATGTCATCTTGGTGGGCAAGGGCGCCAACGGCGCCGTGCTTCTCGAGAAGATCACTTTGACCGGCGTTGTCTCAGTTCAATCGGTCGGCAACTTCGCGGAGATCACCGCGTTCGTTCTTGGTGACTATGAGGCAGGTCAGACACTGACCATCACAGCTCAGGCAGCGAAAACCACCCCGGCAGTGCAGAACGCGTTGTTGAAGGTCGTCGATTTCTTCAACGCGCGTTTCATCGACTCTGTTGGCGGTTTTGTTGCGGCACTGTTGACCGGTCGCACTGCGTATCCAGTCACGCAACTCGATGTCATGGCGGTAGCCACGAACATCCTCGATCCAGCGGTTGGAGAGTTCTACGCGGACCTCTATGCCGTCATTGAGTATCTCAACCAAAGCAACACACTCATCGACGCGACGGCTGCGGTAGGCGCGAGCGGTGGTGCTCCATCCAACACGGTTACGCCTCAATTCATGGACGGCGGCTCCGAGGGCACTCCCGATTTCATGCAGTACCAAAACGCTCTCAACCTGTTGAAGCGCACTCGAGTCAACTCGGTTGTCGTGTTGACCGGCGACCCGGCTGTGCACGCGGCGCTCGACGCGCATTGCGCGTACATGGGCGGCATCGGTCGGAGTGAACGCGATGGATTCGTCGGTCTCTTGAACACTGCGCAAACCGACGTGGTGGCGAAGGACGAGATCAAGGCGCAGATTGTTGACCTCAACACTCGGCATCTTCGCGCTTGGGCTCAGACCATCGAGCGGTACAACTCCGCTGGGGAGCGCACTGAGTTCACAGCCCCATTCGGCGCGGCTGTTCTTGCAGGGATGCAAGCGGGCTCGGGTATTGGCGAGTCGTTGACACACAAGTACATGAACGTGCTGAGCATCAGGCAGCACAAATCGTGGAACCCGACCGACGACGCTGAGGAGTTGATCCAGGCCGGACTCGTGTTCGCTGAGAACATTGAGGGCGCGGGCCGGCGCGTTGTTCGCAACGTGACCACGCACCTCACGACCAACAACTTGGCGTTCACCGAAGCGAGCGTCAATGAGGCGGTCAACTACTCGGTCTACACCTTCAGGGGCAACATGGAGTACGCTGTTGGTCGGAAGGGATTTGCCGGGACAGAGAACGCCGGCAAGAGCATTGCAATCGGCACGCTTGGTCTCCTCGTTGACGAGACCATTCTTGTTGCGTACCGCTCACTGTTCATCGAGTTGATCGTCGATATGATGGAGGTTTCGGTCGAGATGGCCCCAGTCATCCCGATCAACTTCGTCAAAAACACCATTCACTTGGTCACGATTCAGCAAGCGGCTGCGTAAAAGAGGGAGCTGACAATGGCAGAGAAAGGTCGACTTCTCACTGGAGCGCGGGCGCGTTTCAGTATCAACGGCATCAAGGTCGGGTATGCTAGAAACGTCGCTCTGGGCGAACGAATCCGCTACGACCCGGCAGAAGTTTTGGACAACATCGAGGTCGAGGAGCATGCCCCGACCGCTTATGAGTCCACGATGACCGCTGGTCACTTCCGCATTGTGGGCGAAACCGTGAAGTCGCTCGGTTGGTTCCCGTCAGTCGGGGCTAACACGCAGGAGCACCTCGAGAACATCCTCAACACCGGCGACTTGACTGCCACGCTCGAGGACAACAAGACGGGCAAGATCCTTGCGACTGTTGAACAAGTGAAAGTTTCTGGAAGAAACTACACGGTCGATGCGCGAGGAATCGTGGGTGAGGATCTTGAGTTTGTGTGCATCCGCATCAAAGACGAAAGTGAAATCTAGTCGCATTGCCATTGCGCTCTAAAGGGTAATG
>CAYTDU010000236.1:0-7761 GCA_964436395.1 uncultured Gemmatimonadaceae bacterium
CGGCCTGTTCGGATGACGGATCGCCTACGGCGGAATCTCTCATGCCGGGCTCTGTCGATCAGGTGGCGTACGGATTCGTTAACCACTACACGGTTGACGGTGTCCAGCGAGCCCAGTTGGAGGCGGACTCCGCATACCATTCCGAAGAAACCGAAACGTGGGAGCTGTTCAATCTGCGCGTAGAGTTTCGATCGCCGCAGGGCGCGGTGAGGTCCGTTCTCACATCGCTGAGAGGCACGTACAACTGGCGCACGGGTGACATGGAAGCCCGAGACAGCGTTGTTGCGGTCACACCCGACAACCGGAGACTCACTACCTGCGCCATAGAATACTCCGACGATACCGACATGATATCCGGGCCGTGTGCGTTCGTCTTTGACGCGCCAAACGAACATCTTGAAGGCGAGAGCTTCACATCTGATCCTGATTTCCGAAATGTCACCGCGATTCGTCCCAGCAGCGGCACCGTGCGCGACCCCAACGCATTGCCCGGGAACTGACGTGTCCGTTGCCCGCATTCTGCTCGCCGTGTGTGTCATCGCGGCTTTGTTCATGAGGGGTGCAGGCGGGCAGACCGAGTCCAACTGTCAGGCCCGTCTCGACAGTTCTGCTGTCGGAACGCGAGATGCGAGGATACCCGGTCGAGTCATCCAATTCGCCTCCGGCGGCGCATGGTTTTCCTGCCGCGGACTCCCGGGTACCGAGAATGCCGGCGAAGTAGTTTGGCGCACCTATTCCGACAGCGTCGCGTGGCGTTCTCATTTGGGCAGGGCAGATTTCGTAGGTAATGTCGCATTCAGTGACAGCCTCTCGGAGCTTACGTCGGACAGAGCCTCCTACTACCAATCCGGTGACCGCCTGGAAGCGTTCGAAAACGTGCGGCTCGTCAACCGTGAAAATGGCTCGGTGCTCTCCGGACCCCATCTGGTATATACGAGGTCGTCGTCGGAAGACGCGGAAGACGCCGAACTTTTTGCCGATCGCCGCCCGCGAGTCGAATATCGATCTGAGGGCGATTCGGCAAATCCCACGGTAATCGTTGGCGATCGTGTGAGGATGGTTGGAAACAGCACTGCGTGGGCGGGCGGCAACGTTGAGATCGAGCAAGAGGGGTTCGCGGCCTCTGGCGACAGCGCGACCCTCAACCTCGACACCGAAGATGGAGTGCTGATCGGCCACGCGGAAGCTGTGGGACAAGACTCGATTGGATACACTCTTCGCGGGACCCGTATCGCATACCGGATGGTCGACCGGAAACTGAACTGGGTGCAAGCGCAGGAGCGCGCCGAAGGGTTGAGCGAAGAGTGGAGAATCGTTGGAGACACCATTGAGTTCGCAATCTCCGACGACAAGATACAGGCCGGGATGGTCTGGGGGGATTCTATCAGCCCTAGGGCGATGTCGGAGACGTATACTCTATCCGGGGATTCGCTCGCAGTGGACCTTCCAAATCAGGTACTCACTGAAATGCGCGGTTTTGGCAATGCGCGGGCAACTGCGAGAACCGACTCCACGAGCACGGAGGTAGATTGGATAGCGGGCGACACGGTCGTTGCCCGGTTCGACAGCACAGACACAGGCTCGAGGACCTTGGCTGAGCTTCGCTCCAACGGCAACGCGCGAGCATTTTACCAGATATACGACGAAGAGGACCCTGAGGCACCGCCAGGTTTCAGCTACTCTCGTGGGCTACGGATTGTTGCACTATTCGAGGAGGAAACTCTGCAACGAGTTGACGTGATTGGAGAGGCCGACGGCATCTATCTCGAACCGATACGGAGGCCTCTGTGAACGAGTCTCTGCGGGCAGCTCTCGCCCTGAAAGACCCGTCGCTTCCCCTGGCAGTGGCGGCCATTGTTGAAGTGGCGAACGATACCGGTGCTGCGCAATTCGGCGCCGTTGCCGTTGCCTACCGACAGGAGTACCTGGAACTCGAACGCAAGGAGCGCGGCGACGTCGGGCAGCAGCGGGGAGTCCTGTCGGTGGACCAGGTCCGACAACACCTTCGAGCATCCGTGCTTCCCAGGTTGTCCTCCGCAGGCATTCTTGCACCAACAGGCGCGTCGCTCGAAGACTCGGATTCTGTGCAAGTCGTGGCGAAAGTCTGGGCGGACCTCAAAGCGGGTGGGACTGCTACACGCGAACAGCTAACGAGTTTGGCGCTCGACGCGATTCGTGAGGCCGAAACGACCGGTACTCGAACCGAGCCACAGGCTACTGGGAGTATTTTGCAGGGACACGGCTTGACCAAGGCGTACCGGAGACGCACCGTTGTCGACGACGTGGACGTTTCGGTCCGACAAGGAGAGATCGTCGCGCTGCTCGGGCCGAATGGAGCGGGAAAAACAACCACATTCTACATGATTGTAGGCTTAGAGCGGCCTGACGCCGGCCACATCACCATCGATGGGGCCAATATCTCCACGCTGCCGATGTACAAGCGTGCGAGAGCTGGGATCGGATACCTTGCGCAAGAGCCATCGATCTTCAGAAAACTGACTGTCGAAGAAAACGTGAACGCGATTCTGGAGACACTCGACATCTCGGAGCAAGCACGCTCCGAACGATTGGAGAGTCTCCTGGACGAACTGTCAATTCGGTACGTCCGCAAGGTGCCTGCGTACAAACTCTCAGGAGGAGAACGCCGCAGGTTGGAAATAACGCGCGCACTCGTGACTTCCCCGAAATTCATGCTACTCGATGAGCCGTTCGCGGGAGTCGACCCAATTGCGGTGAACGACATCCAGACGATTGTGGCAGGACTCAGGCGTAGGGGATTAGGCGTGTTGATCACCGACCACAACGTGGAACAGACCCTCGACATTGTCGACCGCGCGTACATTATGTTCGAAGGGAAGGTTCAGGTATCAGGAACGGTCAGAGAACTGGTGTTTGACGATCGAGTAGCCGATCTTTATCTGGGACCGATACTAACTAGCAGATTGAGGGAACGACTGGGGGCAGTGGCGTGAAGATTTCGATGCAGCAAAGCGTAGTGATGAAACAGGAAATGAGGATGAATCCCCGCCTGTACCAGGCAATGGACCTCCTGTACATGCCTATGCTCGACCTGCAACAGCACCTGAAGGGCGAACTCCTGACCAATCCGTTCCTTGAAATGCAAGAGCCGGAAGAAGAAGAGGAACGCAGCACAGATAAGGAAAAGGAGAAGGAAAAGACAGACGAGACCGAAGGCAAGGATGAGATCAACTGGGAAGACATCATCCTCGATGGGTTCAGCACGGGTGGTAGGCGAGTCGAACACGAGGAGAGGGAGTACTATGAACCCACCCCAGTGGAGACTAGAGACCTAGCGGACCATCTGCGCGATCAACTTCAATTGCTCGATATCACCCCTCGACAGCTGTTTCTTTCCGACCTCTTCATCGGCAACATCGGGGAAGACGGATACCTGGAAAGAAGAGAGATCCACAAAAACGAGCCAGAAGAGGAGCTACAGCAACGAACGATTCTCGAAGAAATCGTCGACTCTGCAAACCAGGTAGTTGCCGAATACAAGCTCAGCGCGGGTGGCAACAGCGGAAGCGATTCCGATGAGCCGTTCACGGTCGAAGAAGCAGAAGAGACCCTCGCGATCATGCAGAGTCTCGATCCACCCGGAGTTGCTGCTCGAGACCTCCGCGAGTGTCTAGTTCTCCAATTGAAAGAACTCGAAGAAACAGACACGCTCACGTACCGCCTAGTTGACGAGGCATTCGACGATCTCATCTCCCACCGCTGGAGTGAGCTCGCCAAGCGCTACGGTCTCGAGCCGAAGGAAGTGCAGGACGCGGCCGACGAATTGGCAAAGCTGGATCCAAAGCCAGGGTTACGGTTTTCTCTAACTGGCGACACGTACGTAGTACCCGATCTCATTGTCGAAAAGATAGATGGAGTCTACCGTGTTTTCCTCAACGATGGTGGTCTGCCACGGCTTCGAATCAGCAAAGTCTATCAGGAGATTGCAGGTGACAAGAAGAAGTTCGTGGGTGAAAACCGAGAGTTCATAACCGACAAGTTGAACAGTGCGAGTTGGCTAATCCAGGCGATAGAGCAACGCCGGCAGACAATGCTCAAGGTCATGAACTTCATTGTCGACCGACAGAGAAACTTCTTCGAAAAGGGTGTAGAGCACTTGCACCCCCTGACTCTCAGAGAGGTGGCGGACGTCATCGATATGCACGAGTCGACAGTGAGCCGTGTGACGAGTCAAAAATACGTGCAGACTCCTCGCGGTGTGTTTCCGCTCAAGTTCTTCTTCTCGAGCAGTCTAAACACCACAACGGGTGAGGATGCCAGCTCGCGATCGGTGAAGGCCCTGATCGAAAAGCTCGTTGGTGAAGAAGATCAGTCGTCACCAATGACCGATTCTGCAATCGTCAAAGCTCTCCAAGAACGCGGCGTGAAGATCGCCCGCCGCACGGTTGCCAAGTATCGCGACCAACTCGGAATACTCCCAGCCAGGATGCGCAAGCGGGTATGACACCTGAAAACGACGGTACGTCCGTCGATGTGAGTGTTCTCGTACCGGCTAAAGACGAGGCGGAAAACTTACCTGAATTCGTGCGGCAGTGCGCGAGCGCGTTCGATTCGGTCGACTATGGGTGCGAGCTGGTTGTGGTGAATGACGGAAGTGAAGACAATTCTGCAAGCGTGCTCACCCAACTCCAAGAAGAACACTCATTCCTAAGAGTAGTGACGCACAGGACCCGAAGAGGCATCGCTGACGCATTGAAATCGGGCGGCGAAGTAGCCAGCGGTCGGATATTCGTGTTCTATCCAGCCGACCTGCAGTTCCTACCGGCCGAGATTCCATCTCTGGTCGAGCCAATTATGAAGGGCGAAGTTGAGATCGTCACGGGCACGAAACAAGGTCACTACGAGAAGGCATTCGTATCCGGTGTATACAATCGACTTTGCCGATGGCTCTTCGGGATACGAGTCACAGACCTGAACGCGGTCAAAGCATATCGCCGCGAGGTGATGGATGTCGTTCCGTCTCGCCCCGACTGGCATCGATTCATCGTTCCCATTGCAGCGGCTGACGGGTATCGTATCACTGAACGCCCAGTCACGCTCCACCAGCGCCGAGCTGGAACATCCAAGTTCGGCCTCAGCAGAATCCCGGTTGGCGTCCTCGACCTGCTGTCGGTTTGGTTCCAGCTTCGCTTTGGCCGCAAACCGCTGCTGTTCTTCGGCTTGACCGGCAGCGTGCTGTTCATTCTTGGTTTCCTCACCGGCATCGCGGCAATTGTGCTGCGATTCGGGTACGGTATCGGGTTGCGCCCGCTTCTATATCTCGTGTTAATCCTGGTCATTTCGGGAATCGCACTGTTTGGATTCGGGTTCGTGGGCGAAATGCTTGCAGCCCAGAGGGAAGAACTGAGAGCGCTGGCGAAGTCCGTCGAGCGCCTCACATCTGAACCCGAGCGGCGCGACCGCTAGAGGACGCTCTGAATGCGCGTTGTGGCCGTTGCCCATGCTTATCCCCGCTGGGACGGCGACGTTGCCGGCGCATTCATTGAACGGCTCTGTACCGCCATACATCACCGCAACCATCTGTTGACCGTAGTTGTACCCTCTGACGAGGGAGCTGGCGGAAAAATAGTCCGTAACGACATCGAGATACTTCGCGCTCGGTACGGACTGCCTTCCATGGAGATTCTCGCATACCGAGGTAACATGGAGGAGGCAGCCAGGTCTTTCATGGGCCTGGCAACGGTGGCGTCGATGATCGCTTCACAGGCTGCCGTAACATCATTGGCCGTTCGCGAACGCCAAGCTGACTTGGTTCATGCGCACTGGTGGGTACCGGGGGGTGTATCGGCCCTGCTGGCAAGCATTGCTTCGCACCGTCCTTTCGTGCTCACGCTCCACGGCACCGATGTCGCCATTCTCAAGCGCTCTAGTGCAGCAAGGCGCCTGGCGCGCATTGTATTGCGCCGGGCCGCAGCCGTGACAGCCGTCTCGAGCTTTCTGGCAGAGGAGGCGGCGGCAGTTGCGGGGCTCGATCCCACCAGCATCATCGTGCAGCCCATGCCGCTAGACGTTTCTCGCTACTCGCGTCTCAGCACGGGAGGAGACGGGGTGGTGACGGTCGGGCGACTCACCCGACAGAAGAACATTCCGGTTGTCCTGGAGGCGATTGCACTCCTCAAGAAAAGTGGCAACCCAATATCCCTCAAGGTCGTCGGCGACGGTCCTGAGCGCCGAGCTCTCGAACACAGGGCGACGCACCTTGGTATCGCGGACCTCACCAGGTTTGTAGGGGCGGTACCGCCAGAAGCGGTGCCCGACGAAATCGGGAACGCAGATGTATTTGCCTTCCCAGCGATAGACGAAGGTCTGGGTCTCGCGGCTGCCGAAGCGTTCATGCTTGGTGTGCCGGTGATTGCAGCGCGGCAGGGCGGGGGAGTGAGAGATTTTGTTCCGCCTTCGGGCGCAGGTCGTTTGGTGGATGCAACTGATCCGGTGCAAATGTCTCGAGAAATAGAGGCGGTCATCCGCCACCCTGAGGCACGGGCGCTCGCGTCGGAAAAAGGGAAAGAACTCAAGGACCTGCTCCACCCTGATTCCGTTGCGGGACTATTTGAAGACTTGTACACCCAGGCGTCCTCTCGTGCCTAGGAAATTCACGCGTAGGCTGATTGTCTGGCTCGGCCAAGTCCTGCTGGCTGCAATTCTCATCTGGTTTGTCGGTCGATCCGTCGTACTCAATTGGAACGAGCTCCGCAGCCAGGATGTGGCGTTTCAGATCAAACCGCTATGGATCATCTTGGCGGCTTTGTTGGTATGGTGCTCATACGGGATCTTGATAGAAGCATGGCGACGCATTCTTCTCGGTTGGGGCCAGACGCTGGGCTATTCGCCGGCACTGCGGATATGGTGCCTCTCCAATTTGGGGCGGTACTTACCTGGCAAAGTCTGGAGCGTCGTGGGCCTGGCGGTTCTGGCTCAACGTTCGGGAGTGGCTGGGTGGGCGGCCGCGGGTTCGGCCTTGGTGATGCAAGCGCTCGCCATCGGCACTGGTGCGCTCGTTATGAGCTTGGGCGCGCCAGGCGCAGCTTCTCCTCACGCTCTTCTACTCGCGTGTGCTCTCGCGGGATGCGTAATCGTGAGCCTGGTGTGGTCACCCTTGGCCCAACGACTCATCCACCTGGTGAGGCCCGGTACCGAGTTCCGGGCGCTACCGCTAGCCACAGCGTTGTTGGGCGCGTCTGTCACACTGTTGAGCTGGGTGGCCTACGGGATCGCTTTCTGGCTTCTGGCAAAGGGCATCTTCGTTACAACCAGCCTCTCCATAGTCCAAGCAACCGGCGTGTTCGCAGCCGGCTATATTGTTGGGCTGTTGGCACTTTTTGCGCCCGGTGGAGTAGGTGTTCGAGAGCTGGTTTACGTTGCACTGTTGGCACCAATTGTCGGCAGCGGAGGGGCGGCTGCGTTGAGCATTGCTTCCCGACTATTGCTCACAGCGACTGAAGCCTGTGCGGCCCTGGTTGGGTTGTTTGTAGATCGTCGGAAGGAGCTATCTGGTGACAGGTCAGCCTGAGCAACTCGATGGGGAATTCACCCCTCCATTTCCAGCGCTGTTGGCGTTAGGCCTCTGCCTCCTGTGGATCGTCGTACTCTCACTCCCCATGTGGGCGGGCCATTTCCTGGCAGGCCCGGCCAGTGATCAATACGCCACGGGTTACGCTTGGAGACATTGGCAGGCCGAACAGTGGAAGGCTCTGGGTCACATACCGCTTTGGAATCCAGGGA
>CAYTDU010000237.1:0-7760 GCA_964436395.1 uncultured Gemmatimonadaceae bacterium
CCGCGGCCTCCAGCTCTCCCAGGCGCTGATAGGTCATCTTCTTGAAGTCTCTTCCGCGAGCGCCAGTTCCACGGTTGTCGACACTCGCCACCAGGTACCCTTCGCTGGCGAGCAACTGGTGCCAAAGGTACCGGTCACCACCCCAAGAGTCGCGTACGGTTTGAGATCCCGGGCCTCCATACACATACATCAGGAGCGGGTACCGCCGACCCGGATTGAAATCCGCCGGCCTGATGATGTAGGCATTCAGAGGAATGCCGTCGGCTCCGGGCACAGTGATGAACTCGGGTACCTGAAGGCTCAGAGACTGCACGCGTTCGGCAAGCTGCCGGTTGTCGGCAATAGTCCTGAGCACTTGCCCATCCGGCGTATGGAGGGTCTGCATGGGCGGTACTCCCGCTGCGGAGTAATTGTCAACGTAGAGGGAGTAGTTCGAATTGAAGGCAACGTCGTGCGAACCGTTGCCTGTGGAGACCCGCGCGAAGTTCTGCCCGTTCAGTTCCACCCTGTAGAGGGGCCTCTTTGTCGGACCGTCACCGGCGCCCGTGAAGTACAGGATTTCGCGCTCTTCGTCCACACCGTAGACATCTAGAACATCCCATTCGCCGGGAGTGACCCGATTGATCATCGAGCCATCGCGATCGCACAGGTACACCTGGTTGAATCCGCTGCGTTCGCTTTCGAACAGGAACTCCCTGCCACCCTTGATCCACCTCGGTGCAGTGTTAGCTACCCAAGCGTCGTCGGAATCGGTGAAGACAATGCGGGATTCACCCGTGCGGACATCTGCAAGCAACAAATCGAGCCGGTTCTGGTGCCGGTTGAGCCGGGTTAGCCAAATTTCGTCAGAAGAATTCGCAAAATCCATTCGCGCAATGTAGATGTCTGAATCTTCTCCGATATCGACCCAAGTTGTGTTGCCGGAGGATATCTCCACGACACCAATACGCACCTCCGAGTTCCGTTCTCCTGCCTTGGGGTAGCGTACCGGCAGCAACTCCGGGTAGAGCGGCAATGCGTCGATCATGTGAAAAGTCTTGGTGGCCGTTTGGTCGAACCGCCAGAAGGCGAGTCGGTCACCGTCGGGGCTGAATCGAAACGCATCTCTGAGGCCCAGCTCTTCCTCGTAGACCCAGTCTGTTGCACCGTTGATGATGTTATCGTTGCCATCGAAGGTGAGTTGTGTCTCCCTGCCGGACCTGATATCGGTAACGAAGAGGTTGTTGTCCCTTACAAAGCCGACGAGGCGACCGTTCGACGAGAACTCTGCGAACTGCTGCAGCCCCGGTTGAGTGCTGACCGGCGTGAGACGCCGACGACCGAAATCCCACACATAGAACTCACCCTTCGTGTTTTGGCGCCAGACCTGAACCGAGTTGGTGAAGATGAGCAGCTTCGATCCGTCCGCGGAGAACTCGTATGACTCGATCTCTATCGGCTGCTGCTGCCCAGGAGGAACCAGGTCTCCGCCGCGCAACACCAGTTCACGCTCGCCAGAACGTGCATCTACACGATAGATATCGACGAGACCATCGGTGTTCTCTTCCGTAGCGGTGAAGTACCGAGGTTCTCTCGACCACTGCACCGGCACCAAGTCGCTGGCGAAATAGTCCGTGCCGAAGATGGACTCCACCGAGAGCCTCGGCACCTGTGCCGTGAGCGGTGGTACGACAAATTGGGCAACAACAGCAAAAATGAGGATACGAGTTTTCATTGTTGACGTTTCGCTATGGTGAGATAAGAGTTACAGAATGTGGTTTCTCATTTGCCGAGCGCGTCTACCAGCGCATCTTGAGATCCCTTGCCAGGCTCGTTGCGTCTTTCGTACGACTCATCAGCACACAGCTCCCAGGCATGAGGGTCGTTGATCTGTATCTCGAGTATTTCGTCGATGCGGCGCTGGCAGCGAGGATCTAGCACAGGTGTTACTACCTCGACCCGCCTACGCAGGTTCCTAGTACGCCAATCTGCCGACCCTATGTAGTACTCGTCTTCTCCGGCATTGCCGAAGTGGTATATGCGCGAATGTTCCAAGAACCTGCCGAGGATGCATACCACGCGAATGTTCTTGGAGAGCCCGGGGACCTGTGGGCAAAGCGAACAGATGCCGCGCACGATGAGATCGATCTTCACGCCGGCCTGAGAAGCTTCGTACAGCGCAGCAAGCAATTCGGGATCGCCAAGCCCATTCACCTTGACCCTAATGCGGCCTCCGCGTCCCTCCCTGGCATGTTCGATCTCACGTTTGATCAGATCCATGAAGCGCGGGAACATGGTCACCGGTGCGACCAGGATTTTCCGGTAGTCCGGATGTACCGAATTGCCCGAGACCACGTTGAACAGGTCACTCACATCCGCACATAGGTCTGGATGCTTGGTGAACAACCCGAGATCGGTGTATCCCTTGGCCGTCACCGCATTCAAGTTACCGGTGCCTATGTAGACGTAACGTTGTACCTCGTCGCCTTCCCTACGGGCGATCAATGCGGCTTTGGCGTGGGTTTTGAGGCCGAACAAACCGTACATGACATGAATGCCGGCATGTTCGAGTTCTTTTGCCCATTCCGCATTGCGCTCTTCTTCAAACCGGGCCTTGAGTTCTATGAGGACGGACACCTGCTTTCCGAGGGATGCAGCCCGCGCCAGGGTATTGACGATCTGGGAGTCGTCGTTGGTGCGGTACAGTGCAACCTTGATCGCCAGTACATCCGGATCGTCGGTAGCCTCGGCGAAGAACCGCTCCACCGTCGATTCGAAGGAGTCGTACGGGAAATGCACCAGTATATCTTCCCGCGCAATTGCTTCCATCATCGAAACCGCAGGATCCAGCGGCTCCAAAGCAGTGAACGGCTCGTAGTGCAACTCGGGGCGATCGAGCTTGGCGATTTCACTCAACCCATTGAAGTCCAACGTTCCCTCAACCAAATAGAGATCCGACTCGCGGAGCGTGCTGACCTGATCGGGGTTTTCGAAGCGAAATTCCTGCACCAGCAGCTCCCGCATTGCCTGTGGCATGGTGCTATCGATCTCGAGACGGACGACCGGACCGTAGGGACGCTTCTCCACTTCCTCAACGATCGCCTGCAACAGATCCTGCGAGCTCCATTCATCCACCTTCACATCACTGCTCCGCGTAACTCTGAACCAGTGGGCCAGGATGACATCGAGCCCAGGGAACAGCGAATCGACGTGTCGAGTAATCACGTCGACGGTGGAAATGAAGGAGGTTTCTCCTTCACACTGGAGATAGCGTTGCAATGTGTCGGGAATAGGTACCGCCGCAAAGTGCTCGACACCGGTTTCCGGGTTCCTCACCATCGTGGCGATGGCCGTGGTGAAGTTCGGAATATGTGGGAAGGGGTGGCTTGGACTCGCCGCCATCGGCGTGAGCGCAGGGAACAACATCTCTTCGAAACAGGTCGTGACGTATGACCGCTGGGCCTCGTCCAACTCATCCCAGCGTAGAATTTTGATTCCCTCCGCCTCCATGTCCGGGGTGAGACGATCCCGAAGACAGGAGTGCGCCCTCTCCATGAGCCGTCTTGACCTAATCGCTACGGCGTCCAAGCGCTCTGCGGCAGTCAAGCCGTCTATACTCTTCTTGGCCTTGCCTGACGCGACAGCCCGTTTCAACCAGCCAACCCTGACCATGAACACCTCGTCCATGGTAGCGTTGAAGATCGACAAGAACCGCACGCGCGCCAGCAACGGCAACCGTTCGTCCTCAGCGAGTTCCAGGACACGCGTATTGAACGCCAGCTGGCTGAAGTCCCTATTGATGAACCGGTCGAGGGCCTTTATCGGCTGCAATATCGGCTGAGCACCACCCTGCAGATCAGCAATGCTGTACGTGTCTGAAGCATCCATCGCCATTGACGGGCGGACTGGAGCTCGCAGCGCCCAGACTGGTCGTTCGCGCATCAAGTCGGAACGAGCGGTAACATGAAGTGCAGCCAGAGTTCGCGTATCTCGGATTGCCGGAGAACCGACTAATTGAACAACATCGGCGGGGAGCAACCACTCTAGCGGCCGTTCCGTCTTGAGGTTGGTCGGTATGCGGCGTACGAGATACACTTCCAATTCGGAGTGACTCTCCGACGCAGGTGCCCTGCCGAGAAGACGCATTTGCGCCTGAGAACTCCCGAACCAATCTTTGAGCACCTGGCGAGCCGCTTCCTCACCTCCACCCAGTCCGGCGAGAACGGTAAGAGAACCATCCTGGAACCTCAGTCCCATTCGATCCTCATCATACGGCACTATCGCTACTTCATGAGCCGGCCGCACGCCGCGCTCGAGTCGTTCGAGCTCAATACCGTCGAGCAAAGCTCTGGCTCTGGCCAGTCGGTCGCCGAGTGTGAGACTAAACCCATGTTCCTCGCGAATTGCATCGGCAATCCGCTCTATCGGAGGACCGCCTGGTCGAACTTGTTTGATCGTCAAGTCGTAGAAAGTCTCAGACAGTTCTTTTGCGCGGGCGTGAACGGTGTCGTAGCAGAACTCATACTGAGGGTATAAGAGCACCCGGTGACGACCAACCCGCTCAAGACTGTCGGTTTCCAAATCGATACTCGGGCTCAGTCTGCCGGGATCGATTATGGCCCGGAGCACGCGTGCCGGCTCCAGAGTTTCATCGAACATGTCAGCGTCAGGGTCGGGGAGAAACGCCTCGAAGACGTTGTGAGAGAGCCTCCCTGTACCATCCTTCTTGGTTCCTTTGATCTTCACTTCCAAACTTCGAGCACCCTTCATTGGGATCCGCAAACGGCACGACACCGATTTGTGATCGAGGTCCCGATCCAGAGTGTCGTAGTAGACATCGCGAAAGAAGCGGTGAGTCAGATTGCTGCCACGCAGGCCAAATGGAAGCGGGGACGCACTCAACTCCATGAGTGTGTCCTTTGTCGGCACCGCAAGGCGTACCACGGCTTCAGTTGGCATCAAGACCTCGAACGACCATCAGTGCGCTCACTCGGCAGATCATCATTCTACGCCGGGTAGTTCCCGGTACTCGACCCCGAGAACAAAAGGTGCGCACTGTGCCTCCAACTTGTCCAAGAGCGTGGCTGTGGGAACCGGTTTCTTTTTCCGAATCATATATTCGAGTGTCACCTCGTTCTCTTCATCATCCGTTGTATCGACCAGCTGCCACACCTTGGTGTCAGGCTCGATGACAGCCTCGATCATGGGTTGTGCGGCCTCCGCGTCAGAGACCCGAACGGTCAAGATCGCATTGGGCCTCTTACCCTTCGGCAACCCCTTCGTAGCGTCGAGGTGTTCTCGGACCTTCTCGGATCCACCAGCCAGCATGTCGACGTCACCCGGTGACAGCGATGCCCGCAACTCCGGGTCGCCCAACTGCCCAGCATACACGTTCCCGAAATTTGTTGCCCACAGCCCCAGTATGGTGAGATTGAACAACAGGGAGACCATCACCGCCACGTCCAATTGTTGTACGCCGGCTGCAAGGCCGACTCCTATTGCGAGGAAGACGTACACGGCATCCTTCGTGTCTTTCAGTGTGTTGCGAAACCGCACAGCAGCAACAATGCCAGCAAGCGCGAAAGCCAGGGCGAAACTGTTCTGGACTATCACCACGACCCCGCAAATTGCGGTCGGTAGTGCGATCAAGGTCTGCACAACGGAACGATCATACCCCTCCCGCTGTTTGGTGAGCATGTACACCCAAGCCACGGGGAGCATGACTGCGAGTGCTCCTATTACCACGAGCGCCGTCGATATTGCCGGAAACTGATCCGTGAGTGGGCCCGACGGCTCAGTGGGCGCGTCGCCAATCAACGCAGGACCGATGCCTCCGCCTTCTGCGATGCCTTTGGAGAACATCGCATAGACGTCGGGCCACAACTGGCGAATCAAGACTCCAAGCGCCACGAGCACGACATAGTAGAGAACCAACCTCAGGAATGGGACAATGGATTTGCTCGTTGCCGACGCCATCTTGCCAGCCCCCTCAGTGAATTCGCATTCGCACAATGCCTTGTTCAGAGAACGCCGCGTTCGTAGAACGCCGTGTTCTCAGGCTGTAGCCTTCGACCCGACCCCGGTTCTGTTCTTTAGAATGGCAAGCACTGCTCCCAACAGCGTTTCCATCTCGTATGGCTTCCCGACATATGGCTGCCCAGTGTTTTCCAGAAACTCAATTGTTGCCGGGTTTGTGTAGTCGCCGGTGACAAACACGAACCTGCTCGCGAGGTGGGGCATTTCTTGCTCCACCTGCTCGAACAGCGTGCGACCGTCCAAGTATTGCATCCGCACACCGCACACGATGCAGTCGGGTTCGAATCTTCCCATTGCTGAGAACGCCTCGTAACCGTTGGAGACAGCAGTCACTTCCTGGCCCAACCGCCGGAACACTTCGGATATGACGGTCCGGTTCGCATCGTCGCTCTCGACCAGGAGTATGTGACCGGGCGGAAGCTTGGAGCCGTCATACTCGAACAAGATCGGCGGCGCCGTGTCGGGCGCAAGCACGTGCACCCTGTGCAACAATCCGGCAGTGATCTTCGCAGCACGGTCAGACTCGCTCTTGATGCGACTTAACGCCTGTTTCGTATCCGGACCGAGGTTGCGAGAATCCGCTTCGGAAACGGTGTGTTTGATCACGTTGAGCCGGTTGTTGAGGGCGTTAACCGCATACATGATATCGGACTTGAGCAGCTGAACCCAGGCTACAAGCAGCTCGATGGGCGGCTCGGCATGACCGTATTCCATGGCCTCACTCGTATCAGAAACCGTCCCCTGCAGCGTGGATTCTCCAGACGTACGCCTGGTTTGGTTCGCGCGTAGGATCAGGATCAAAGCCGCCAACGCGGCAGCAGCCGATCCCAGCAGAAAGAGGTCTGCCGTTTCCGTGGTTAGCTCCTTGAGAGTGCTGTCATGCGATCCGGCCAATTTGTGATGATGCCAGCAATTCCGAGCGCGCGCAAGCGTTTGGCCTCGGAAAGATCGTCTATTGTCCACACATGGACCGGGAGGCCTCTGCGAACTGCTGTCCGCACAAAGGCTCTGTCGGCAACATGTATACCGCGATGGCGTACCGGCACCGAGAGCGCTTCAAACCGGGTCGCTCCCAGTGGAACTCGGAGGCGCGATCCCAACCAGAACTTGGTCGTGCCCCTTCGTGAAGCACATCTGTTGATCCTCGACTCTCCAAAACACGCAAGCGCCTCGTGCAAAAAGGACCCGATCAGTACCCTACCTTCGGCGCCGTGGCGCACGACCAAATCAGCCAGCGGTTGCGCCGCCCGTATTTCCTTTACCTCGATGATGACCGGAGTATCGGGAAAGGACTCGAGTACTTGGTCTACCGTGGGAATTCCCTGCCCCGCGCCTGCGTCCACCTGCGCGAGTTCCCGTACAGTTCTTTGGCCCACCGCACCAGTCACATTTGTGGTTCTGTCGAGGGTAGCATCGTGGATAGCTACAGGGACCCCGTCGGACGAGAGCCGAACGTCAAATTCGAGGGCGTCTGCTCCCAACGCCAGGCCTCTTTCGAAAGCAAAAATTGTGTTTTCGGGAGCTTCACCTGACGCGCCACGGTGCGCTATGATCGGCCGCGCAGTCGGATCCAACAAGATCACCGAAAACCCTCAAACAGCGGTCCAAGACCGCCGTTGGCTCGAGATATGGAAGGTTGGCCCCGGCAGGGAACCGGGGCCATTACCGATCAGTCTTCGCGCGGGTGCGCTACCTCACGTTCCTCGTCACCCTCGAAGTACTCACGATTCTTCGCTATATAGCTG
>CAYTDU010000238.1:0-4356 GCA_964436395.1 uncultured Gemmatimonadaceae bacterium
TGCAGCGGGTGACGCGTGGTGCGCAACCCAATGAACGGATGACAGCAGTTCCATGCCGTACGGTGTTTCGTAACCCTCAATGAGCCTGGCGACTCGCTCCAAGCGCGTTGCGGACTCACCGTGTTTCTCGATAGTCTCATCCGCTTTCGCAATAGCCGAAGCAATCAGCTCCAGCTCTTGGTCAGGCTTTTGACTGTCGCCATAGCCGCGTGTGAAATGACCTTCGATCCGTTCGAGAACCTTATTGAGGTTCGCTGCATAGGGGCCATAGTGGCCGGCCTCATAGCGCAGCTTCAGCGGTTCTCCTGCTTCTTGTAGGAGATAGCCAAGCTTGTGAACCTCCAGGAGCGTCAGTCGATATGCCATCTGCTGATACTGTTCCATCAACTTCACTATCAATGCCCGCGCCGGTGTCATATTCGGTTTCGAGGTGCGAACAGGCATTTGGCGAGCGTCTGGGGCACCACGAGGTGCATAGAGGTCCACTCGTACATTAGGTAAATGTTCGAAGGCGGCCTCGATCAGCGGACGCACCAACGACCACTTCAAACCACCATTACCGCAGCCAAGCGGCGGAATTGCAATTGACCTAATGCCGCGTTCTTCGACCTCACGGGTGAGTGCAGCCAATCCACTCTTTATGTCCTCGACACGGGATTTCCCACGCCAGTGCCTCTTGGTTGGGAAATTGATGATCCACTTGGGGTTCACCATCATCCCGGTTTCGAAGACAAACATCTTGCCGGGTACGACCGATTCGGCACGGCACGCGCGTTGATATGCCCTGAAGTTCTCAGGGTATGCCTGCTTGAATTGCAGCGCAATGCCTTTGCCCATGAAACCGACACAATTGACCGTGTTCACAAGTGCGTCGGCGTCGGACCGCAGCAGATTACCAGTTGAATCGTTGATCATGGGCACTCACCAGTAGTACCACTCACGTTTGACAACAACCTCACGGTGTGAGTTCGAGTCGAAGCCTCCGAGGATAGCTTCCACTGACTCACGCCGCTTTTCATCAATGACCACAATCTGATCGATCAGTTGCCAGTCCACAAACTTGTGAATGAGGAACTCTGCCTGCTTGCGGCGTTGCCGGTCCATGTCGTCCACGCTATCGGACCAGTAGCGCGCGTAGACGGTTCCCCAATCAACTTTGTCCAGATCTGCAAGGTCATCAAACCAGCTTGTATAAGTCGCCAGGCTGTGACCATCTGTAAACACGAAACCGCAGCCACTGTCTTCCACTGCCTGACATTGCGTTACGAGGTAGATGAGCGGCTCCTGGCCGTCGTTGTAGCCGGGCACGCGCCCGGTCTTGAGGTTTAGCATCATCGGCGACAGGTACCCGAAGTAGAAGGGCACATAATCGTGGAGCGAACCACCCGGGCCACAAGCCACCGGCGCGGTCCTGCGCTTCTCCTGAACCTCGACATTGTGGTTCGGGCGATAGACGAGTCCGTCGTTCGGCTCCGCGTTCGGCGAGTAGATTCCACCTCGCTTCAGGTACACGGGGAGGTTATCCATGTGAATGAACCTCAGCACCGGCGTGGGATCAGGTACCGGCATACGCGTTACCTCAATTCGGATCCCAAATCTGGTTGGTCTCCCTCCCGCACTGTCGCGACGGACCGGCTGGGTGAACGTCACTCCATACCGAAGAAATACCGATAATCACAACCTAATGTTCCTCCTGGCGATCGTCCAGCCCGTTGTTGAAGCTAGCCTACCTACCCCCCCACTCCAACCGCCGCTTCAGATCGTTGCAGTGACTGTGAGGTAGAGTTCCGTCATGCTGTAACCGGCCTACCACGATGCCTGGCGCGATGCCGATGGACCGCGCGAGCGCCTTGATCCGATTCTTCGAGTGTGAAGGCAGCGTGGCAAACTCGTCATAAACGGCGTTCGGAATCAGAAACTCCGCCGCCCACCTGTTTGCCTCGTCTTCCAGCTTCCCCTCCGATTTGCCGATATCGAGGAAGATCAGCCGCTTCCCGTGCAACAAAATGTGCGCCGCTTCATGGAAGAACGTGAACCAAAGCTGCTCGTCGGTCTTGTACCTGAGGCTCAGCTGTATGAGCGCCTTGTCGGCGGTCAGCCATCTAGTGGCTCCGCTCGCGCGCGCTTTCGGAAGTTCGGGCACGAACGCGACCACTACGCCCGCGGCGGCACAGAGTTCCTTCATTGCGGGCACGAACACACTGACGGGTTTAGCTGTAAGGCCACGGATCTGCCCGAGCGCATCGATGAACCGAGCCTTGTCGAACTTCGCACACTGGACTTGATCGGCGATCGACATTCCTCGCCGCAACCAAGCCGACAACGCGTAGCTGTCACTGGTGAACGCACTAGACTGCCGGAACGCTACTTCGCAGTTGTCGAATACACTCTGCCACTGCTCGGGCGACGCCACTCCAAAGAACTGCAGCAGCTCCTTCAATTGTTGCTTCTTATCGGTGGGCCGCCCAATCCAACCTGCCTTCGCCATCCGGGTGATTGGAAAGTTCCGCAGCCACTCGAGTTGTTGAGCCAGCTTTCGTTCTTGGTCTTGTCGTGCCAGGAACGCCCTGTAGTCACGTTCTCTGGCGTTCCAAAACGATGCGGGGACACTCAGCACAAGCTCCAATTCGAGAGCCGTCTCCGGTGTAATTGCGGCCTTCCCGTTGATGATCTCAGCTGATTGTCTTCTGCGGACGCCCCATTCGAGTTGCCAGATCCGCCTGAGTGATCGCACGATCGTCCAGAAGCTCACGAAGCGTCGCCGCCGGTGGGGACACTTCAGTTGGCTCGTACTCGTTGCGGAATTGGTCAGCCATGGGTGTCGGCGATCTCCAGTATTCGGATGGGTGTCACCGCCCTCCAGTCGAGCCCTCCGTCGTCGCGCTAGTTCTTCTCCGTTCTCCACTCCTCGGGACACTCGATGTTCCTGCCGTCTTCGGTTTCGATCACCATCGGAAACAAACATCGTTGGATCCGTGGCACCTTTGTTCGCATATACCGGTCCACCGCATCCTTCACAGAGTTCGTGACTCGATTCAGGGGAAAGACTGCAACCAGTTCTTTGCTTGGAAACAACTCTCGGACAGTCTCGATACCGGGAATCAAGTCGCTATCTCCTGACATGATGAAGGCAGAGTCGTACACGTCGAGATACGCATCCCTAATCAGGCGGGCGGCAATGTTCACGTCTGTTCGTTTTTCTTCATGTGTCTGGATGATTCCCCCACAATGCTGGCATTCACGTTCTTTCCATTTGAACTCCCCCATTACGATCTCTACGCCTGTGTGTCGCAGTGCCCTCACGTACCGCTGGTGCCGCCTTACCTTATCGGGAGCCCAGGTTGCAAACGCGGTGAAATGGGTGACCTTCACGAGCTTCTCTGTCTTCATCAGGAAGCTCTGGCAGAGCGCTCTGACGTCTAGCCACTTGCATGCGGTAGCCAGAGGGTGTTGTGTCCGGAGGGAGTGATAGAGGTTGAAACCATCTACGTAAAACGCGGCACGTGTCACGGTACTACTTCCTATAAAAAAACCCAGGCCCGCGGGGACCTGGGGCCGTCGCGCCACAGGGCACGGCGGGATGATTCGCCATCAATGTACACTTTCGTTCCGCTGCTTTCAACATTCTCCTCCCTACCCCACCCACACCATCCACATCCCATACGCCGTCAGCACATGCCACGCACCGTGACAGTACCGCGCATACCACGGGGCAGTCTGCGGGTTTGCGTCATCGTCCCACCGGCGTTTGCCGACGTTCCAGATCACGTATGCGAGTGCGAACACGGGTAACGCCGACCAGGCGCCCCACACCGCGAGGATGAAGAGAAACCCCATCGCTGGAACCAACACATTGCCGGGGAGGACGGCTCCTACCACCGCAAACCACAGAGTCGTTCCCCAATAGGGCACGGCCAGCGTGCCCATCGCCGCGTACATGCCGCTGTGATCGATTGCGGTCGTGACCTTCGTCCGCTTTGCGTGGAACAGCCCCGACCCGACCGCGAGCCAGCACATCGCCGTGCCGAACAGCAGGTCGCCTGACAGAATCCCAAAGCCCGCGTAAGCCACGTTCGTGAGCACATTCACCCACTCAAAATCAGACAGCTCGGATTCCCACCAGCTCATGTCCCTTGCACCCTCACCTCTCTTGCTCACCCGATCCCGCGTTGTTGTCACGCCTGCTCACTGCTCCTGGCTCACTGGTCCCCGCTCACGGCTCCCAGCTCCCTGTTCCCACCCTTCGCCCTCCCCGCCGCGCTCTGAAAGAAGTTCGTGAACACCAACACCAACTGGTGCAGCGCGTCCGACCCGCCGCCCAAAACCGCCCCCGTCATCAGCACGTCGGTGGTTCGA
>CAYTDU010000238.1:4366-7728 GCA_964436395.1 uncultured Gemmatimonadaceae bacterium
TGGATGCGCGGGAGAGTTTCGAACACGGCGGCGTCGACCGACAACTCCAGCACGCGAACGCCGAGCGCGGCCACGATCACTCCCAGTGTCGTGCCGGCAAAGAACGCGATGCGCTTGGTTTGGGTCTGATGCTTCCGGAGCGCCTCTTCCTCAGCTGATTGCTGTTCTTTCTTCCCGCGCTTCGACTTGGCGTGGGCAGCCCGCTGTTTGAGTTCGTCGGTTTCGTGCGCGCGCCAGCTCGTGAGGAATACTTCCAGCACTCGCTCGATGAACAGCGCGAACATCACCAGTGGCAGCAGTGACTGCACGAACTCGAGCGCGTCGAACGTGCGGAACGAGACCACGCCGGGGTTGCACAGCGCCACTGCCGCTGCCGTCAGCAACGACACGAATGCCAACCCCAATAACACTGCAGTTTCGACATTATAGTGTCGTTTCATTCTTCTTCCCTGTTTGTGGTGGGCCACGTTGATGTCGTCTGCCTCTCCAATGCGTCCTCGACCGAATCCGGCAGTGCCGAGAAGAAGTCGAGGCCGGAGAGAGCTTCGAGGAGGTCGATGGAGATGACGTAGTCTTTCGGTTCGCCTGCGAGATGTTCGGGTTGGTTAGGCATCACGAACGCCGCAAGCATTGGGCGAGAGGCGGGTTGAGCGGGCGCGGCAGGAGCGGCATCTCCGGGATCTCCAGCATGTTCCGTATCTCCCGCACCTTCTGCTACTTCTACCGCCGATCCTTCACCGCTAGCGAATATTGCCTTGAAGAAGTGCGTCGGCACCGCGACCCGGTTCTCGCCTATGAACGTGAGAGGCTCAATCATCCCACCGTCTTCATCCAGAAACAGCGAGCCCGTGAACACCCAAACGTTCGCGCAGTTGCTCGCAACTTCGCGAACATCCTCCTCCAGCATCCGCCACATCTGTCGGTTGAGCGCGGGAGTCTGCGGAGCGGTGTTCGACAGAACGAAGGTCTGAGACATTGCTTCTTCACTTCGTTTGAACGCTGCCGCCGGCGCCATGTGCCCGCGGTCGTAACCGCTGCGCTCGTAGTCGGCTAACTCCGCTCGCTCTCCCGCGCGCAGCTCATTATCCGCCCGGAAATCGTCGGCGCGTTCTGCATCGCCCAACATGTCCACGGCCGTGAGGTGGTACGTCACCCAAGAAGGGACGCGGTTGGCGTTGTCATGGCAGGTCACGAAGTAGTCGTTCACGAGAATCGTGCATTCGCCACCCGGATAGCCCCACCGCAGGTGTTCGTTCCCAACCAACTCGGCGGGCACCATAACGTCCGCAGGAGCGTTGGCCTCGAGCGCCTGCCACAACTCCGCCAGCGCTGTCGCTGCACCGTTATCTTCTGCGCCTATCGCTTGCCACAGCGCCGCCACCTGGTCTTCTAACCATTCGACGCGCTCTTCGAGTGATTGCGCGGCCACTGACTGACCTATCACCAGCAGCGCAGCCACAGTGGCGGCAACTTTACCAAACATCCTCGTTCTCATGATTGGAGGTGCCTGCCGGCGAACCCGTTGGCTTTCACCTAGCGAAAGCGGCGTGTTGGGGGTGTGGGTTGCCGGCAGGCGGTTTGCGCTACAGGTGTGCCGAGACCGTGTTGCTCGCCAAACCCTCTCCGGCCTTGTTGAATGTCACGATGCGGTAGAGCAAATCCGCGCCCCGTTCTTGCTCTGTCAAGACAGCCATCGTGTCGAAACACATTGTGACATTCTTCCACTCACCACCTTCAGTATGGGCAACCTGGACATGATACCCGGCAACAGATCCACCCTCTGAAGGTCTCTTCCAGTCGAGGTAGATCCATCCAGGTCCTTCGCGTTTGACCTCTAAGGCGCGCGCCGGGCCAGGAGGCTGCGGTGCCGACGGCTCTTTCCGGGGACCCCAGCCCAACGCGCCCAGTTTCACTTCGTCATTGCTCGCTGCATGCTCGGCGTAACGGAGCACCAGTTGCATCTCATCCTTGAGGGCGTCGAGGGCGTCGTCCTTCGCATCGAACGCCTCGGCGGCCGCAGTTTGTGCGATTGTTGCCGAATCGAGCATTCGCTGATAGTTGTCAATCGAAGCCTGCAATTGCTCGACGCTGACTGGGGGCGTCGGGAAGTCCTCGGATTGTTCTGTCAGGCCATTGATCATTTGATTGGCCAGGGCCACCACGTCCGGTTCTCTTCTTGGAAATCTCGCCATCGTGTTCTCCTTGGATAGATGTTATTTGGTAACTGCGCACTTCATCATTGGGCTCATCAATGCGCACACACGTGTGCGTTTCCTGCCCAAACACGACCAGACACGGTAGAACACACTCGGGATGACGCTTCAGATGGGTGATTGCACGTTCACAATCAGCGATGTTGGAAACCCAATGGGTCGGAGTGAATTCGCATACGTCGATGTTGAACACCCAATCGCGAGTTGCGAATTCACGATTACCAATTGCATTCACATCGGCCGATTGCGCGTTCACCAACGGTCTCGTCGAATTCGCCATCGCGGTTGTTGACTTCACAATCGGTGATTGCGAGTTCGCGATTATGCGAAGCGAGTTCGCAATCGGTGTGCTCTCCATGCAACCGAATATTGTGACCACCCAATCGCCAAGATGATGCGTGCAAACGGTGCCGTTTTGGCAGAAATGGCCCGTCGCAACGAGCGGGACCGCTGTCATCTCAAACATGCGCGAGCCCTCTCTATCTCTTTGCGACACTCTTCGTCGGCCCGCCTGCTATCGTCGTCCTTCACCAGCTCCAGTTTCGGCCCAAAAGCATCGCATCCCGCATCTGTCAGTTCGTAGTAGCGTTCGGGCCCACGATACGGGCCCTTGGAGCGCGGGGCGCGTTCCGACCTCACCAGCCCATTATCCATGAGGCGTTTCATGACCCCGTAGAAAGCGCCTTTGCTTCCGCGTACTCCCCAGCGGCGAAGACGCCCACGCATCTGCTTGCCGAGTTTCTTCCCGTCTCGCAGCGCGTCCAGGTAGGTGAGTTCGAGCGGCGTCGGTTCGGGTTTTGGTGGAGTAGGTGTCAGCATCTTTCCTCCTTCAGTAGTTCAGCGGTTGACGATTGTTGCGATCACCGCCCCGGCCCCTGCCTTTCCCAGGCACAGACCGACCGTCGAGCCGAGCGAGAACCTCGGCTTTCGGAGTTCGGCGACGTAGCGGGTGGAGAGATCGGTGCAGGTAGTCGTTGCGTTGTCGTAGCCGGTCTGCAGCGCCAGTGTGTTTTGTGCGTGGAGAGTCACCACCGAGTCTTGCAGCGCCGACACCAATAGCCGCAGCGAGTCGACCTCGAGCAGCTCGTCTCTTTGCGCGAGCCACGACTCCGCGTTCAAATGATCGATGATGAACGTCTCCGTGAACCA
>CAYTDU010000239.1:0-7703 GCA_964436395.1 uncultured Gemmatimonadaceae bacterium
CTCTCCTTGATTCTGTTGATGGTTTCCGCGGCGGAGTTCGTGTGCAGCGTTGCAAACGCAAGGTGGCCGGTTTCTGCAATCGTGAGAGCGGCCTGAATGGTCTCCAGATCTCGCATCTCACCAACCAAGACGACATCAGGGTCCTGTCGTAGAGCATACTTCAATGCATTCGAGAATGACTTGGTATCGGTACCCACCTCGCGCTGGTTGACTATGCAACCCTGATGACGGTGGATGAACTCGATTGGGTCCTCGACAGTGATGATGTGGGCCTTGCGGTTCTTGTTGATCCGATCGATCATCGCCGCAAGCGTCGTCGACTTTCCGGACCCGGTCGGCCCCGTCACAAGTACGAGGCCGCGAGGCCTGTCGGATAGCTCAGCGAGAGTCGGTGGCAAACCCAACTCGTCGAATGTCTTGACCGAGAACGGTATCTGCCGAATCACCAGCGTGATACAGCCTCTTTGCTTGAACACATTGCCACGGAAGCGCGCCAGGTTCTGAATTCCGAATGAGAAGTCGAGCTCATCTTCGTTCTCGAACCGTTTCTTCTGGTTCTCCGTCAACACGGAGTAGGCGACTTGCAGCGTCTCTTTCGGTGTCAGCTGATGATCGACCAATGAGTCTGTGATGTCGCCATCTATCCTGAGCTTGGGGCGTTCACCTGCAGTGATGTGCAGGTCCGATGCGTCGCGCTCGATCATCTCTTCCAAGAGAGAACGCAGGTTCACACCACCGGACTCAGATTGTTGTGCAGTGCTCTCTGTCATACCCTATCCCGCAGTCTCCTTCACTACTTCTTCGAGAGTCGTGATTCCTTTCTTGACCTTCAACATACCGTCCATGCGGAGTGTCAGCATGCCCTCTTTTATCGCCTGCTCCTGCAGCTCAGCCGTCGAGCCACCCCGCAACACCAAACGGCGCAGCTCCGGACTCATCGACATCACTTCGTACAAACCCTGTCGTCCCCGGTAGCCCGTATCGCCGCATGAATCACACCCCGCACCCTTGAAGAACGTGAGAGTGGCCGCTTCGTCTTCGTCGATTCCCATTGCTTGGAGTTCTTCCGGTTGGTACTTGTGCTCCTCCTTACATTCGGCGCAAATACGCCTGACCAACCGCTGAGCAACGATGAGATTTACCGCACTGGCAACGTTGAAGGGCTCGATGCCCATGTCAATCATTCGTGTGACCGTCGACGGAGCATCGTTTGTGTGTAGCGTCGAAAGCACGAGGTGTCCGGTCAACGCAGCCTTGATTGCAATGCTGCCGGTTTCAATGTCGCGGATCTCACCCACCATGACGATGTTCGGATCCTGGCGGAGGAAGGCCTTGAGCGCCGCAGCAAAGGTCATTCCGATTTCCGTGCGCACCAGAACTTGGTTGATCCCGTGGATGTTGTACTCCACGGGGTCTTCAGCTGTCATGATGTTCACGTCGATGTTGTTGACCTGTGACAACGCCGAGTAAAGCGTCGTTGTCTTCCCAGACCCGGTCGGGCCGGTCACGAGCACCATGCCGTAGGGATTCATGATTGCGTGCATGAGATCCTTTTCAGCCTGGGGCTCGAAACCGAACTTCTGCAAATCGAGAGTCAGATTTCCCTTGTCGAGAATTCTGAGCACGATCTTCTCGCCGAAAATTACGGGAAGAGTCGACACGCGGAAATCGATCACCTTCCTACCCATCTTGAGCTTGATGCGCCCATCCTGGGGTACCCGCCGTTCGGCGATATTCAGCGCCGACATGATCTTTACGCGGCTCGTCAGCGCTGCTTTCAGCTTTATGGGAGGCTTCATGACCTCCTGCAGCGCCCCGTCGATGCGGTACCGAACGCGGATTTCCTTCTCGAAGGGCTCGATGTGGATGTCACTCGCCCCTCGCTTCACCGCATCTGTCAAAATCCCGTTGATGAGCTTGACCACCGGGGCGTCATCGGCTACCTGAGTTGGAGCCTCGTCTTCATCCGTCTCCTCGATGACTTCGAGGTCGTCTTCCTCCTCGATGTCTGCAATGATCTGCTGCAGTTGCGCGTCGGTCTGTTCGTAGTACCGCTCAATCGCTTGGCGGAGCGTGTACTCGCCTGCGATCACCGGGAAGATGTCGTAGCGGGTGATGAACTTGAGATCGTCCACAACCGCGCCGTTGGTGGGGTCAGACATGGCAACCGTGAGGGTGCGCCCCTCACGTTTTAGCGGCAACACGGTGTGCTTCACTGCCACGTCTGTGGGGACCAACTTCACGATGCGCTCATCAACCTCAAAACGCGAGAGGTCGACCGCCGGCATGCGGTATTGGCGCGCCAGCATTTTGGTGATCTCGGTTTCCTCAACAAAACCAAGCTTCACCAAGGTGTAACCGAGACGATTGCCTGTGCCCTTTTGGTCCTGAAGAGCCTGTTGTAGTTGCTCTCTCGTTATCAGGCCATCTCGAACCAGAAGATCACCCAGCCGCTCAGTGCCGGTTGCAGCTATTGCCATAGCAGCCCTGATCAGAGGAGTGGGACTAACCTTAACTTCTTTTGACCCAACGGCGTAAAGTACGGGTGCTCAAGTTACTGTCAAGGCACTACAACCAGCGGTCGTAGGCGCTCCACCGTTGCCACGCCGATACCTGGAACTCTAGCTAAATCGTCCACCGTACGATACCGCCCGTGCCTCGATCTGTACTCCACAATAGCTTCTGCTCGCACCCTTCCGATGCCTGGAAGGGTCGTCAGCTGCTCCAAGTTCGCGTTATTGAGTCTCACCCTTTGACGCGAATCGCCACCTGTCTGGCGACGCTTTCTACCGGAGAAACTGGCATAAGGTGCGACCGCATCGAGCACCGATCGCCCGATGCCAGGTACGCGATCCAGTTCTTCCAACGAGCCAAACGGGCCGTTTGCATCCCGATTGGCCACGATTCGGCCTGCAAGGCCCGCACCGACGCGAGGCAACCGGCTCAACTCGATTGCAGAAGCCCTATCCAAGTCTATCTTCTCACCTCGTGTCAGCGGCTTCGCCAACCGAGCGGCTTGGACGGCCAGTGAATCGAGCTGAATCGTGTCCGTGACACTGCCTCGATACATCACTTCACCTGGCACAACACCTCCCCCAACCGCAAACCTCACGCACAACCCGATTGAGGCGATGCCAATGAGTATCAGGGCGGCTTTCTTGTCGTCCTTGGAAGCCATGGACGGAAGATGCAAACTCGCGCGGAGAGGGCAGAACCATTGTTATGCATCTAGTTGCTAGAAAATGCGGCAGTAGGGAGAGGAGATTGCAGAGTGCAGAGTGCAGAGTGCAGAACAGCGGTGGGAGGCTGGTGTGGGTGCGCCCGACCATGCATTACCGCAAAACCTGCAATCTCAAATCGTTCCACTCTGCAATCACTACTCACTCCTACCGTATCTCCCCCGCAAACAACCTCAAATCGAGGAAGATCGAGAACACGATCTGTGAAAGCCTGTCTGACGTGTGCCTGAGATCATTCACGACGTAGTTGAAGTTCGCTCCACCTCGAAGTATCTCCGACAACCCTGTGTCCATCCGAAGCGCGAGTTCGTGGCGTCGGCTGTCCGAAATGCTCAGGCATTCGTCGCTTCCTGCGCGGATTAGACAGACCGCCCGCTTCGAATAATCGAATGAGGCATTTGTCCTGATCTGGCTCCGTAGTCTGATCAGGCTCGCGGGGGGCCGGAATCCAAACCCGATTGTGCCGCGCCACTCCGACCGATCTGTGTTGATGGTGTTCCCCGATGTGAGCCTGTCGCTCGTCGAAGAGAAGTAAGATGCCGATGTCGTTACCCCCCCCGGCCAAGTCAGGGTGATTGCAGGTGCGACCACGGTTTCATTGTCTTCGGTCAGGATACTCTCCTCCAAATCGACTGGGGCGTCGAGCGGGTCGAATTCAGGCCTGAGGTTCCGGCGATGTACGACCCGATATTGCATCTGCGCGCTTACGCTCGAAATCAAGCCCCTGATTCCGGCACCGGGTGTATACACCCAAGACATTGTGAGCGACGGCCATTCCCGGGACGTCTGGAAGTTCCTCTGCTGCCCCTCGGCCCGGCCGTACCAGACAGTGTTTCGACCATCCCGATAATTGAGTCTCACCTGCCCGCCTAGCGGGAGGCGCGACCCTCCCGTGGCAGTGAAGGTTGATACCTCAGCAGCCGACGCCGCCAGCATTCCCTCTTGCTCTCGAAAATCCGTGATGCCACCGAACGCGAACTGGTATGCTACGTCTGGTGAAAAGGTGATTTCGTTAAAGTTGGAATTGCGCGCTCGTTCAAATGAGACATCGGCCGGGAGTATTCCATTGGCGAGAGCCGCAACGCCACTCGAATCTCCAGCCAAGCCCTGGATCAACCGCGCCAGATCGATCGTTGTCCCGAGTTCGCGGATGCTCGAATTGAACGCGGCCTCCGGCACGAAGAACGCACCCGACGAGTCTGGCCCCGCGCGTATCGGCTCCTTTGCGTTTGGATCGCGGCTGAAATTGTAGGTGCTCAATACCACAAGCCGCGGCCGCAACCACGAGCTCACAGTCGGCGAAATGTCCATGCCGGTCCGAATGTTCCGCGTGCGCTCGAACCCGACGTCTGTTCCGAGCAACGACTGCCGTCTTGTTGCCAGTAGCCGACCAACCGTGGTCGAATCGCCATAGTCATGCAAATCGCGAGTGGTTTCGAATGCCGCTCTCAGGCCGAGGCTGGAAAACGGCCGCAGGTCGACTTCCGCCGTTGTTCGCCAAACGTGCATTATGCGCCGGGTTGCCGGCTGAAGACTGTCGGTCTCCAGTTCAACGGGCACGCGAAAGGCATTTCTTTCAGTGAGGTTGTCCGTGAGAGTCGATGTGAGCCGCACACGCTGCGGATTCCAACGCAGCCTTGCGGATCTCAAGGACCTGGCGAACTCGCTGTTGCTGATAAATCCCGGGAGCCAGTCGACGAAGTCGACGATGAACTGCGGAACGACACTTACGGTCTGGGGTCGAGGTGTAGCCGAATAGTCGGCATGTACGCGTTGGTTGGAAGTACGCGCATCAATTAGCGAACTAACATCCTTCCCGGTGCTCTTCGAAGCAAACACCGAGAGCGGGTTGAGCAACGCTCGCTCCAGCAGTGAATTCCCGCGACGAACCCTCCTCAGTGATAGTTCGACGTTCGTGTATGAGCTACCTGGTTGCCGCAAATTCGGGAGCCTGTCTGCTTGCACATCCGTATTCTCGATGTAGAACGGATCGGCGTCCGTACCGGAGTGTTGCACTACAAGGGGAATGTTGTACCCCCAACTTTCGGGCATGAGTTTGTCGAGCCGGAGAATCGAGCCAAAAGTGCGCACTTCATCTGTTACGTACGACGGATTCTCGCCGAGCTGCCGAAACATGTCGTCCACTCTACTGATGTCGAACGTAATCTCCGCGAAGTCCGCCGCTGCCAACCTGATATCTGCTGCCGCAGCCAGCCCTGCGTCGTCGACCATGTCAGCCAGCCGGATATCATCAACCCACA
This sequence comes from uncultured Gemmatimonadaceae bacterium, assembly GCA_964436395.1. GTDB lineage: Bacteria > Gemmatimonadota > Gemmatimonadetes > Gemmatimonadales > GWC2-71-9 > JBDGYW01. The sequence goes on from CAYTDU010000239.1 coordinate 5,501, forward strand.
GCTCGGCTTGGTCTATGAGCACCGTCTCCTGTAGGCGGTAGATGCCGACCGCAACTTCCGAGACTCGAGCGAGATTAGGAGGAGAGGTTCCAGCGTCACGGACCTGCACCATGTACGGTCCATCACAGGCAACGTATGCAGTTGAGTCACCCCCGCATTCTGCTGCACCCGTTGGAGGTGCACCGCTCAGCCATGCCGATTCGACTGTCGCCCTCAACTCCATCCACTTTTCTAGTTCGATGACTATCTCGGGCTCCCAGGTAACGCTCCTTGCTGGCGTCCTGTACATATAGAAGTTGTGCTCGTCACGGCCCGCCTTGATGATGAATTCCAGGTCCCCCGCCTCCCAGCCGGCACCACGGCCGCGTGCCCACACCCTCAGTTCGCGGTACTTGAGGAAGTTCTTGTCCGCCGCATCGATAAATCGCACAAACGCTTCCCCGCGTTGACCTGCCCGCAGGTCCGTGGCAAGCAGTCTCAGGGCCTTTTCGTTGATTTGCTGGGTGCCAAAACCCAATCCCGCGTCGGCGCGCTCCGGTTCGTTTAGCACTCCTGGCGGCGATTCATATCCCAGGTCCGTGTTCTCGGTGGTGATCACCGACGCTATCACCTCGCCGCTGAGCTCGCCGCGGCTGCCGCTCAGACCCTCAATAGGCGAAGCGGCTCGCTTGATCCACGGCGAACCGACGAGTCTCATCCGCGCTATGGCCAGTGCAAACTCCCGCTCCCGCGCTGCTTGGTCAGGAGCAACCACCGTGAGTCGCACCGACTCAACCTGGAAGAGGTTCGGGCGCCCAACCTGAACGGTGTCTTCCCTGAACGGAATCCTGTAGAGGCGCCAGGTGTGCGTCCGCCCATCTTTGTCGACGTAGTTCCCGCCGCGGCGCACGAAAAACCGCTCATCGCCGATCGGCAGCACATAACGCACGAAGTCCTCCTGTGTGACACCGACATTCACATCCAAGCGGTTATCCCCATCGAGATCCTCCGTGTTCAACACCCCGTTGCCGCGTGTGCAACGTGCCAGGAGATCGCCCAGATCGAACGCTGTTACGTCGGTGTAGCTCCTGAGGTCACACAGCGGCAGTCCTTCCACTATCTCGCCGGTCGTTTGGTTCACGATCGAGTCCACGAGGTCTCCAGCGACTCCGATATCGTGCAACTGTGCATTGAATACGTTGGTCAAGGAGTCTTTCTCGGTGTCGAGCCGGACTTGTCCCACTTGCTGCAATCCCGTGAATACGGTGTCAGCACCCGTACTCGAGAATTCTGCGGGAGCCAATCTGACCGCGTCCTCATAAACCGATCCGAAATCGAAGATCAGAAATGCATTTTGGTCTCGAGCAGTCCGGTTCCCATCCTCCAACACCCAGAACTCGATAAACTCCGTCCGTGACAAGTCCACCCCCACACCGGATCCACCGCCCAACGGCTGCGTTATGCTGCGCCATCTGGGTCCAGGCGTATGCTGCCGGAGCCAGCGCGGCCTACCGCTGGCTGGGTCGGGCGCGCCGCCAATCGTGTCTGGTTTCAGCGATAGCCACAAAGTGGTTTCGACGCTAATTCCCGTTCCGGTTAGAATGATCGTCGAGTCGATGTCTTGCGGGCCAAACTGGACCAAACCTTCCGGGCCGCGGATGAGATTCTGCCAAACGAGGGGGACTGCGTCTGCCGCTTCGAAGCCCCCACTCACTCCGAGATGGGTGGCAGGAAGGCCTCGGCCGGATGACGGGGCGCTCCCGAGCTGAAACGCCCGTTCTGCGAGTCGGATTCGACTCGACGGTTCCCGCTCGAAGTCCTCGACATACGCTACGCCTCGCTGGTTTGCACTTGGCCGCGATATGGCGAGTTCGCCGCTGATTTCGAGGGCTGACGGCACCGAAGTGTTCATCAGAGGCAACGCGTCGAGGAACCGCGTCATCTCATCCATCCGAAAGCGGAGATCTGCGCTCAGGCCACCTATGAACTCTGCTTCAGGCTCGAACCCGAGAGTCGGACGGTTGCTCACCGTCCGCTCCCGTTGGAAGATCCCGATCGCGTTGATGTTCCCCAGGGCACCGAGGCTGTAGCTGCTAGAGAACCCGAATATGCTCTTCGGGGCGTCGTCAAATAGTTGGTTTTCTTCGAATTCGGCTGTCACCTGCGTAGGGCCAACGAACAACGAGTCCGGGTTCAAGAAGGTGACCTGCCCCAGCGAGTAGTC
>CAYTDU010000240.1:0-7684 GCA_964436395.1 uncultured Gemmatimonadaceae bacterium
CGCTGTTCGGCGGGTTGGAGACGGACGAGTTCACAATCGGTGGTAGACCGGAGGCCGAACCGGGCGAACGCCCGGTGGCAAGATGGTTTGACGTGGGCCCGAACTACTTCGCGGCATTGGGTCTGCCGATTCTGGCCGGCCGGTCCTTCACAAAAGAGGATGTGAGAGAGTCGCCTCGGGTGACGATCGTGAACCAGGCGCTCGCCGATCGTTACTGGGCGAACGAAAATCCGCTCGGCGGCCAGATCTCGATTTACGGCAGGACCATGACGGTGGTGGGAGTGGTAGGCAACGTTGCTCCGTTTCGGCCGGGGGAAGTGCCACGTCCCGAGATTTACTGGCCGCAATCACAGGCACCGCGGCTGGCCACGTATCTCGTGATCCGGACCGCGGGCGATCCGTCTTCTCTCATCCGGCCGATCCGTGACAGGTTGAAGGCTTTGGACCCGGACATGCGTGTAACCGGATTCGCGACCATGGAGCATCACATCGGCCGGCAACTCGTCCGCCCCAGGTTCAACATGCTGCTGGTCGGCATGTTTGCGGCGGTCGCTCTTGTGCTGGCCTCGGTCGGGATTTATGGCGTGGTGTCGTATTCGGTCGCATTGAGAAACCGCGAAATGGGGATCCGCAAGGCACTTGGCGCGCGCCGACTGGACATCCTGACGTCGGTTGTCGGCCGAGGGATGGTGCCGGCCGTGTTCGGAATCGGGATCGGAATTGCGGGCGCATTGGGAGTGACGCGGCTGCTGACCAGCATGTTGGTTGGTGTCGAGCCGACCGATGCCGTCACCTTCGTGTCTGTGCCGGTCCTGCTGGCGGCAGTGGCCGCCGTCGCGTGTTATGTGCCGGCGAGCCGGGCCACGAGGGTTGAGGCTTCGGTTACGCTGAGGGAGGAGTAGGGGGAGCACCCGCGAGTTCGGCGTCTACATCGGCAGACCGTTACTCCGTCCTCAACGCCTCCAGCGGATCTGCGTTCGCCGCCCTTCTCCCAGGCAGAAAGCATGCGAACACGGCGATTCCACTGAGCAACAGAGATACAGTGACAAATGTGATCGCGTCGGTGCTGGTGATCCCAAACAGAAAGCTGTCGAGCATGCGCGATAGGACTAGCGACCCGCCAAGTCCGAGTATGATGCCCGCGCCGGTCAACAAAACGCCTCTCTTTAGCACCAGTCGCACCAGCGCGGACGGCGTTCCACCCAACGCAAGCCGTATTCCGAGCTCACGTCGCCGGCGACCTACCGCGTACATCATCGACGCGAAGATGCCAGAGGCTGCCAGCAGAATCGCCACGCCCGCAAACGAGGAGAAGAGTAGCGAGTAGAATCGCGGCGGATTCAATGACCTTGCCAGACGTTGGCGCATGGTGAGCATTGCGCCGATCGGAAGGTCGGGATCGACGCTCCAAACCGCCGCTCGGAGCGCTGCGGCCGCGGCTGCGGTACTACCGCGGTAACGTACGGCAACATCCAACCTGTCGAATTGCGTGCCGACTCTCAGATACGGCAGGTACAAGTTGCGTTCGGTTGGATGATCGAGGCCCAGGTGGCTCAGGTCCTCGAGCACACCTACGACACGCACTCTCATGTTTCCGCCCACGAGCTCTGCGCCCAACGGTGATGTTTCACCCCACAGTCGACGTGCAAGCGTATTGTTGATCAGCGCCGGCATTGGTTCCGCGCTTCGCTCTTCACTCGCGGTGAACGTGCGTCCCGCAACGAGCCTGACGTCCAGGGCCTCCAGGTAACCGTTTGTCACGGGGCGGATCCATGTTTGCACGGTGTCGTTCGGCTTGTCGTTTCGTACTACCTCAGAGCCAAAAAAATGGTCCGTGGCGAATGGGAGACTGAGCCCCCCACCTACCTCCACGACACCTGGAGCGTCTCGCACCGCCGCGAGCACCTCATCTGTGAGCATGCGTTTCGCTTCGACGTCGCCGTAGCGTGTGTTGCTCCAACCGAATGGCAGCCCGAATCGCAAGCCAAAGGTCATCACATTCTCGGCGTTGAAGCCTGGGTCCACCCGCCGGAGATGTAGGAAGCTGTTGAACAACAGGCCGGCACCGACGAGCAACATCAGCGCGAGCGCAATCTCTGTGACCACGAGCGCATCTCGCCCGGTATTAGGATTGCGCGCTCCTGCCCTAGTAACGCTACGTTCATTGACCACAGAAGAGATATCTGAGCGCGCTGAACGGAAAGCCGGTACGAGACCGAACAAAAGGCTCGCCGCAATTGAGAGTGCCAGCGCGAACGTCACTATTCGCCAATCGACAGCCAAAGCCGTGACGCGCGGAAGGTCACCAGCATTCAGAACGGCAACCACCTTTACACCGAGACTGGACAGGACGACTCCAACCGCACCACCACAACCGCCAAGTATCACGCTTTCTGTGAGCAAGAGCCCTACCAACCGTGCCCGTGACGCGCCGAGTGCCGATCTGAGCGCCAATTCACCGGCGCGTTCGTTACCGCGAGCGAGAGTAAGGTTTGCGACATTGGCGCAGGCAATTAGAAGCATCAATCCAACGGCACCCAAAAGTACCGACAGCGCTTGCGTTGCATGACCGACGGTGGCCTCATGGAGTGATCTCAGGATCAACGGAGCCGGCGATCCATCCGAACGCCGGTTGGCAGTGGGGTATTGCTCCGCCAGCGCCGAGGCGAGCGCATCGAGCTCCTGTTGCACCTCTTCGGCATTCCTGCCATTCGCAAGTCGCGCCACCACTCGCAACATCGAAGCCCTGCGCGCACTGAGAAGCGCTTGCGGTGGATCGAGTGGGACCCACACATCGACAGGATTTTGTGTGAGCGCTTCAGGCCGCTCGAAATCACGGGAGAGAATGCCTACTATCTGGTAGGATTGTCCATCAAGCGAGATGGTACCGCCGATCGAACCTGCGTCGCTGCCCCAACGGCGTTGCCAAAAGGCGTAGGACAACACTGCGGTCCGCTCAGCACCCGAGTCGAAATCGCTCGGCACGAACAGGCGTCCCACGTCGACTCGGGCCCCGAGTGCGGTCAAAAAACCACGCGTCAACTGCCCGACATTGACGCGCTCTGGATTGCCACCACCTGTCAGATCCTGCTCGCGGTCCCATTGGGCACCCAACGACTCGAACATGCTGGTGCGATCACGCACGTCCACGAAGTCAGGTATCGATATCCCCGATCCGCTCTTCCCAATGGTGAAAAGGGCTTCGGAATCAGGATACGGAAGGGGCCTCAGCAGCACATGATCCACTACCGAGAAGATCGTCGTCGTGGCACCGATACCCACACCGGTGATCAGAACCACCGCAATTGCGAATGCACGACTGTTACGGAAGCCACGCAACGCCTGGCCGAAATCGGGGCGGGGCAACATGAAAACTCCACTATGCCGAAACCGATGCCGGATCACGTATGCATGCTCCAGAAACGCCCCCACGACGAGGTCCTTAAATGTACGGCACCAGTGACGGAACAGGCCCAACGATCCTCCGTGAGCGGCGGAGTCCACGGTTCGTTCTCCAAACAGGTGAAGCATGTCGGCGCCGAAGGTGTTCCGAAATGACCGTGGGAAAAGCCGCAGCAGAAATCGGTATATGACGTCAGTCACTGGTGTGCCGATCTCCCATCAACCCAAAAGTCTGTGGGCCCGTGCCAGCTCGGCCAGTTTTGCGAAACGAGCGGCCTCTGCCTTGACCGCTACGCGGCCTGCGTCGGTAATGCGGAAGTACCGGCGGCGTTGATCATCCAACCGCGGATCGGGCCTTGCGTCGGATTCTTCGATGAGACCTTCAGCCTCGAGAGTGCGCAAGGTCCGGTACAGGTTTGCCGGCTCGATACGCAGCTCTCCTTCTGTCCTCGTTTCGACTTCCTTCACGATGTTGTACCCATGCCGCTCCCCTTCAGTGAGAACGAGCAGGATGTGAAACACGACCGGCTTGAGCGGCGATTGTGGTGGCGTGGGTCTCTTCTTCATGATCTGCGTTCACTAGTGTCATTGCGACAGTATAATAGTCGTTATGACAGTAATGTCAACGCTCGAAGGGAATCATGCGTGACACTGCCCGCCTTTAGATCAGCGGGCCTCCAACCGAAACTCCTCCGGATACTCCGAAGTCCTAAGCCAGCGGTACACGCCCTCGCCGCTGCCGGGCAGAAAAGCCTCTATCACGGCAACCATGGATTCATAGTCCAGCATCTCGCGATTCATCAGGTCCGACGCGAGCCGGAAGAAGCCGTCGGAGCCCAGTTGACGGCGCAGGTAGTCGAAGAACAGACGAACGCGGTCGTTCAGCACGAACGTGTCCTTATATTCGCTGATCTCGTCGGTCCCGATTTCGAGAATCGGTTTTTCGGGAGGCAGCGGCTCACCCCTCCGCCCCCTGCCCGTCTCCCGTTTGGATAGGTATTGGTCCTCTACTCGCCGCACGTAATCCTGATACCAATCTTCCCCCAGGATCTCCGCCATCGCCGGGAGGTGGAAGTAACTCGGGAACCCTTCGATTACAAACGAACCGAATTCCGCGGAGTGGGGGAGGCGAACGAACGAATGCACCAGCTCGTGCGCGACGGTGGTGCTCTGCCAGGCAGTGACCTCGAACTGACTCCAGACCTCATCGTCGATGCCGATCACGTTTCCGCTCGCGATGTTGCCATATTCGGGCATCTGCATGACATGGATCTGATCAGCCGTCACATCGCGTCTGTAATGGGTTTGGTAGAGTGACTTCAACCGGCTGGAGAACGCCAGAATCTCTGCCGCCTTGGCGCCGGCAAGTGAATCGCGCAGGTGGTAGAGAAAGAAACCACCGTCGCTCACAACGTCGAACCGCCGGGCAGTGCACTGAGCATCGAATAGGTTCAGCCTCGGCGCATGCCACTCCGAAACCCTCCGTCCACCCTCTTCATAGTCCCGGACGTGCTGGCCCGCGAAGACGGCTTTGAACTCTGGCGGAGTGCGGATGGTGACGCTCGAGAACGAGACCTCGTACGAGTCTCTCCAGGATTCCACGAAAACGGGAAACCAAAGTGAGTAGCCGAGCGATCTGAGGAATACACCGTCACTGTCGACCCGCATGTAGTTGGATATCGCCGCGACCACGGATGGGTTGAAATGGCCGGAATATGAGACACGGATGAAGCCGGCCGGGTCGATGTCGCTCGCTGCGAACCTCACTTGCCTCGCCACGTTCGAGTAGTCGTTCTCGTTGAAGACCAGGTCCTGCACCACCTCCAAGGGCCGTCCGCCGGCTTCCACACGTTCGACGTTCAACTCGCCGTGCAGGTAGAAAACGAGCGTGTCTTCCGTCACCGAACCCGCCAAAAATTCCATGTCGACCGTGGCGCTCATCCGGCCTTCATCCGGGAAGAAATCGGCGTCGATCGTGTATTCCCTGACTTTCGCGCCGCTTTCGTCCTGTGGCATCTGCACGCCAAGCCCCCCAACAACCAGCGCGCATGCTACAGCACCCGCGGATTTGCTGATTCCTGTCATTTGCCTGCCCGTCTTATCGTCGGATTCGAGACCATTCGCCATTAATTGCTAGCGTTGTTAGCATAATGACGGAGAAACGTGCTGAGATGTTTCAGGGAGGGGTCGAATTGTGGGTTACGGGCGGCTAGCCCGGTGCCGCCTACGCGATCCAGCTCTCTCCGGCAATCAGCTCCGCGCAGATGTCTTCGGCCGTGCGCCCCGCGGCTTCGGCCGCGAAGTTGATCACCAGTCTGTGCCGCAACACAGAGAGGGCCACGGACTTCACATCGTCCAAATCGGCCATCGGGCGTCCATCCAAAGCCGCCCGAGCCTTGGCGCCTAGTACCAGAAACTGAGAGGCGCGCGGGCCCGCACCCCAGTCGACGTATTCCTTCACCAGAGCCGGTGTGCCGTCTTCCGCCGGCCGCGTGATTCTAGCAAGGGATACTGCTGCACTCACCAGCGATTGGGGAGCCGGGATCCGTCGGACGAGCCGCTGTGTTCTGATGAGTTCGTCTCCTGACAGAACGGCTGTTACTCTCGGGGTGTCGTCGCCGGTGGTAGTCTCGACCATGCGCTCTTCATCTGCTCGATCCGGGTAGGGGACCCGAAGCTCGAGCATGAAACGGTCGAGTTGCGCTTCCGGCAGCGGATATGTGCCTTCCTGTTCGATCGGGTTCTGGGTCGCAAGCACGAAGAACGGCTCAGGAAGGTGGTAGGTTTCTCCCGCGGCAGTCACTTCGTGTTCCTGCATTGCCTGAAGCAAAGCTGCCTGGGTTTTGGGCGGTGTCCGGTTTATCTCGTCGGCCAAGACCACATTTGCGAACACGGGACCTTGGATGAATCGGAACGACCTTTTCCCGCTGCCAGGGTCCTCTTCCAGAATCTCGGTGCCCGTGATGTCAGATGGCATCAGATCAGGTGTGAACTGGATCCTCTGGAACCGCAGATCGAGGGCGTCTGCAACGGTCGAAACCATCAGAGTCTTCCCCAACCCCGGGACACCCACCAGCAAACCGTGGCCACCGGACACGATTGCGGTGAGAATTCCATCGAGCACTTCCTGCTGCCCTACGATCCGGTTGCGAATCTGCGTCATCAACTCGGACCTCGCCAACGACAATCGCTCGAGCAGCTCTATATCGTTCTCTTCCACGCGTTTTGGCTCTGCGTGCACGCTATCCTTCTTCCTCAGGTTTCATTCCCCATTCCCCTTTCCCCCTTCTCTTCTCCTTGTCCCCACTCACCAATCTCAAATCTCAGATCTCAAATCTCAAATCTCAAATCTCAGGTCCCCACTTCCCTCAAATCCTACACCACATAGCACCATTTCTGCTACCTTTGTCCTCTATCTGAAAACAGATCCGGGAGGTACCAGGACAACGATGATTGGTCGCAATCAAAGCGCTGGAAAAGCGATGGGAGAGGGGTATCGCTACCTCGGGATAGGCCTGCAATTTGCAGGCGGGATAGTCGTTTTCTCCCTTGGAGGGGTGGCTCTCGACCGCTGGTTGGGGCTGATGCCGCTGTTCACAATCTCCGGTACGCTTCTGGGGGCGACACTGAGTTTCATCAACGTTTACATCAAGCTGCAGGCCGACATCGATGCTGACGCGAAGCGCAAGAAAGGTGGGCGGGAGTGAAAGGCCTTTGGTTGGGCCTCGCATTGACTGCGGTTGTCACGGCGATAATCACACGTGCTTTCGGACAAGAAGCGTTGGTGCCCGGTCTGGTTTTTGGTGGGATTGCGACAGTCATTCAGCTGATAGCCGTGTCGCTAGTCAGGCCCGTAATGGATGGCCCCATGAAGCGTATGATGATCCGGTGGGGCATCGGAATGGGGCTTAGGCTGCTGGGTGTCATCCTCTTCCTGGTTGCTGTTCTGGTGTCTCGTGATATCTTTCCTCCGCTGCCAACTGCAATCGCTTATCTAGGGGTACTCGTACCCCTTTTGTTTACGGAGATACGTCTGATCAAATGATGCTGCAGGAGACGCCAAACATCGGTGATCTGGTGCTGCACCACACAGCCGATGCGTACTCGATCGGGATTGAGCCGTTCTTTGCGTTTTCATGGCACCGCTGGCCTGATTTGCACTTGGGTCCGCTAACGGTGAATCTCACGCCGACGAAACACGTCATCTTTCTCTTCATCGCGGCGATTTTGGTTTTTCTCACGATGTGGGGCACCGGTAGGAGCCTGGAGAAACAGCGGGCCA
>CAYTDU010000241.1:0-7655 GCA_964436395.1 uncultured Gemmatimonadaceae bacterium
CGGTGTTAACGTGTGGGACAGGCCTTGCGATCCTGGGCCGAAGACGCACTCGCGGAGCGTGGCGTGCGTGCCATTCGGCTTATCCAGGGTGCCCTCGGACTCACCCGCACCCATCCCCGTGAGCGGGTCACCCAAGCCGCGGCAGTGGCTCTGGAACATCGTCTGTTCCGTTACCGCGATCTGAAGCGTCTGGTGACGGCATCAGCGCCAGACCCAGCGCCTTCGTTGATCGACACCGATCCCCATATCCGACCCATGTCGAACTACCGTCTGGAGGCTCTCTATGACGATCTCCGTTGAGCTCAGTTCCCGCATGCGTCACTTGCGGCTCTCAGGCATGGTCGAAGCGCTTCCCGGGCGCATCCAACAGGCCACGGCCGCACCGCTCTCGCATCTGGAGTTCTTGGAACTCCTGGTCCAGGATGAGTTGGCTCGCCGGGCCGATCGGCTCTTCGCTCGCCGCCTCAAGCAAGCCGGCATCCTGCAGGTCAAGGAGTTCTCCGACTTCGACTTCAAGTTCAATCCAAAGATGCCTCGCGCCAAGTTGCTCGATCTGACCACCGCGCGGTTCATCGCCACACACGGGTGCGCCCTGCTGATCGGACCGCCGGGAGTGGGCAAGAGCCATGCGGTCATCGCGATCGCGGTCGGCGCGATCCAGGCCGGCTACCGCGCGTTGATCCGTAGCGTCTTCGATCTGGCCGCCGACTTCGCCGAGGCTGAGGCAACCGGCGAACGGCGCGAGTTGGTCAAGAAGCTCTGCCGGGTCGATCTGTTGGTTCTTGAGGATCTGGGCATGAAGCGCCTCGGCCCCTTGGCCGCGGAGGACCTCCTGGAGGTCTTCGTTCGCCGGCATGAGACGGCATCAACCATCGTGACGACGAATCGACCAACTGAAGACTGGGGCAAGTTCCTTGGCGATGTCCCCGCCGCAACCGCGATCCTTGATCGCTTCCTGGCGCATGCCGAGATCGTCCAAATGCAGGGCCGGAGTTACCGGCTCAGGAACCGAAGTCGGAACACCGAATCGAAGGAGGAATGATCCATTGCAGGAAGAACGCAAGCTTGGGCATACTCACCCAGCTACCCGGAGTGGCCGCATTTGAAGTGTTCCTCCGTGGCCGCTTTGGAGTGACCGGTGACAGCCCTTCTCCTAGCCTTCGGCTCCGCGAATACCTGGCGCGGGGCTTTCACCCCGCTCGTTCTGTGCCATGCCTGGCACACACGACAGCATCACCAGCGGGCGCGAAGCGACCGGCTGGTGCATGCGCTTGTTGGACCACCTGTTGTGGCTCTCTAGCATCGTACCTTACCATCCTGCGAGGTTCCGCTCAGCCCTTGGCTCCGTCACGCCGTCCACTTCTGAAAACAACCCGAGTGAATCCGCTGATGTAGTCGTGCACGCCCCGTCGCCGCTCTGATCGACAGGATCGCCGAGCGATAGGTCGGCTACGAGCACCTCCTGGGTGCCATCCCAGACGACCGTGGCTAGGTAGTTACCCTTCAGGAAACCCCCGCCGCAAACGCACCTATCCTCGGCGCTCCGGCTCCCGATGATATCGCTATGAAGGAGCCGCGGATTCGCAGGCGGCACGCAAACGATGCCACAGGCCCAGAAGTTCGAGTAGCCTGTGATAAGGCAGTATTCAATCGTTGGCGTTGAGGCGCCATCGCAAATGACAATCTGGCCACCGGTCTCCGCCGGAGTACTGCAATCCGTCAAGCGGCAGTGGGAGATAACCGGTGAGGCGTCGGTGGTTCGAACCACATGTTCCCTGCAATGACGTGCCGCGACGTAGGTCATCGTGCTGGCCTCGCCATTGCCGATGAAACGAAGTCCACCCCAGTAGGTGTCGAGCGCGGTGAGCACGATGCTGTCCGAAGGTGTTCCCACCGCATGGAGTGTGCCTTTGACGATCAGGGGAATGCCTGAAGCGAACCTAGCAGTCACACCAGGTTCAATAACTAGAACGTCTGAATCCTGCACCATTACCGTGTCGGTTATGGTTAGGGGGCTGTCCTGTCGACTCCATCGAAATGTCCTATTAGCGATAGGTGATGTCACATCGTCATCGCTACAGCCCGACAGAAGCCACACCGTTATGCCAATCAAGATCATGCAGAGAATCCTCCGTGAGACATTCATTTCCAGATCTCCCAGGTTCTTGGTGTGTGAACATAAGAACAAGACGTAGTACCGTCGCGAATCAGACAATCCGCGTGAACAACCCTTCCCTGCTTGTGTGCATTCCCCCAGAGGTGGTCCAACATCATGATGAGCGGCGGGCCCCGCCACTCGGCGTGGCGCACGCTTGGCGACAGCCAAGCGCGTGCCACCCACGGATCCGCTTCCCGTCCGCTCCACCCTATGTTGGACCGTCAGCCACGCTGATCCGACTAGCTCTGTGTCCTCTCTTGATTCTGCGACCAGTCGCTTTCCCATGAACCCACAGCCTTGGCTCACGTGGCAAGCCAATTGCTGGTGCCCAATGGGAGTTTGGGTCAATCCCGGCTGAGGACTACCTGCTTGTCGCCCTGGGGAAGTTAGGGTATGTTAGGTGGGAGACTAAATTAACCCAGGAGGGTCACCCTTTATGAATGCCGCGCAACATCTTTTCAGAAACCCATTTAGGCCAGGGGCCGGGCATATGCCGCCCTTCTTGGCGGGCCGTAATCCGGAGATTCTGGAGTTCCGCAGGCTGCTGGGCCAGGAGACCGTTCTTGAAAACATGGTCCTCACCGGTCTGCGCGGGGTCGGGAAGACCGTGCTTCTGGAAACCTTGAAACCCATTGCCTTGGATTCGAAGTGGCTATGGGTTGGAACAGATCTCTCGGAAACAACGAGCATCAGCGAGAAGAACCTTGCGACCCGCCTACTCACGGACCTCTCGGTCGTGACATCGTCTTTCGTGGTATCGAAGACAGATCGACGCGAGATCGGATTCAAGGGTGAGTCGACCGAGATTCCCCAAACCCTCAATTTCCACATGCTCACCCACCTATATGACCAGACACCCGGTCTGGCCGTGGACAAGTTGAAGCGTGTTCTTGAATTGGTTTGGCAGTACTTGCGGCAGGCGAAACGTCCAGGCCTGGTCTTTGCATATGACGAGGCCCAGAATCTATCGGATCATTCCGCCAAGGACCAATACCCTCTCTCACTCCTCCTCGACGTCTTCCAGTCGCTTCAACGCAAGGATGTGAAATTCCTCCTCATTCTCACCGGGCTTCCGACGTTGTTTCCGAAATTGGTGGATGCCAGGACATTTTCCGAACGCATGTTCCGAATCGTGTTCTTGGATCGATTGGACTCAAGTTCAAGCAGAGAGGCCATTCTCAAACCGATGGAACTCTCCGCGCCGAAGCGAATCTTCACCAAGGCCACGGTCGATACGCTGGTTCGGAGTTCTGGTGGATATCCGTACTTCATTCAATTCATGTGTCGCGAAGCCTATGATGCACTCATTCAGAAGGTGGGTGCCGCCAGGCAGAGCGTCATACCCGTTCGCGAAATCGTTCGGAAACTGGATACGGATTTCTTCGCCGGACGATGGGCACGAGCGACAGATCGTCAGCGCGAGCTTTTGAGCGTTGTTGCCCGTCTTGAGAACAGCGATGCCGAGTTCACCGTTCAGGAGGTTGTGGAGAAATCCAAGGAGATCCTCGAGAAACCATTCAGCAGCAGCCACGTGAATCAGATGTTTGTCACGCTTGCCGAAGCAGGGCTCATCTACAAGAACCGGCGCGGGAAGTACGCCTTTGCTGTTCCTCTGCTCAATGAGTTCATTCTCAGGCAACTGAAGCAGGATGAATAGCCCTGCGCGGTCCAATCGGGATAGGGGCCGCAGGCAATCCCCGCGGTTCCCCTCCCACACCACCGGACATGCGTGTCCGCATCCGGCGGTTCGAGAATTGAGGTTACGCGCCCAGACGGGGCAATCCCATCTGGTCGAACAGCTTGTTCGGAAGGGCGATGTGCAGAGCCATCGCCCCGGTCTTCCACCATCGGCGCGTGTATTTGGCGACGCGGGCGGCCAGGAGCGGGGACAGGCCACGTGCGACCAGTTCCCGATAGAGGCCGTTCGGCCCCGGTTCCACTGCTTCGGCTGGATGACTCGAAGGCGGTGGCGGATCCACTTGTCCAGGTCGTGGAAGATCCGGGGCGTCTCGGCCAGTCGGAAGTATCCCTTCCACCCGAGAAGATACGTCCGCAGGTCCTCCACGATCTTTCCGAGGTTCTGCCCACACGTGCGCCGGGTCAGCCGTCGCACCCGTTCCTTCATCGTCACAAGGGCGTTCTTGGCAATGCGGATGCGGATCTCTTTCCCTGGGGCCACCCAGAAGGAGAACCCCAGGAACTTCCGCTTCCGCACGCGTGCCACCGCGCTCTTCGTTTCGTTGACCTGGAGCCGGAGTCTGCCGTATAGGCGGCGCAGCTGTGCCATCACCCGCTCGCCCGCTCGATGGGATCGTACGTAGACGTTCCCATCGTCGGCGTAGCGTACGAAGGCGTGGTTCCGCTTCTCCAGTTCCCGGTCCACTTCGTCGAGGAGAATGTTGGCCAGCAGCGGCGAGATCGGTCCCCCTTGCGGGGTCCCTTCGTGCCGCTCGATGACCACCCCGTTGACCATCACCCCTGCCTCAAGGTAGCGACGGATCAGTCGCAACACCCGCTTGTCCTCGATCCGCTTCGACAGCCTTCCCATCAGGATGTCCCAGTTGACCCGGTCGAAGAACCGTTCCAGGTCCACATCGACTACCCAGCGTCGGCCTTCCTGGATGTACCCTTGCGCACGCCGTAGGGCGTCGTGTGCTCGGCGTCCAGGGCGGAACCCGTAGCTGTGGTCTGAGAAGGTTCGATCGAAGATCGGTTGCAGGACTTGCAGTAGTGCTTGCTGGATCAGACGGTCCAGCACGGTCGGGATGCCGAGCTCGCGCTCGCCACCTCCGGGCTTCGGTATCGTCTGCCGTCGTACCGCAGTCGGATGATAGGTGCCTGCCAGCAGTTGCTCGCCTACGCCCTCCCAGTTCGCCTGCAACCACGTCGCCAGGTCCTCTACCCTTTGACCGTCGATCCCGGGGCTGCCCTTGTTCCTCCGAACCCGTCTGTACGCGACCAGCATGTTCGGGCGGCTCGCCACCCGCTCCATCAGGCCGCTCGTCCCTGAGCCTTCCGTCTCTCCGGGAGCCGTTTGAGCTTCCGCACTCCGTCCTGTCCTCGGGGCTTCACCCCTATCCTCGAACGGGAGCACCAGTTGACTGGTCATCTGCGGCAATGCCTCTCCGATCCCGGAGCCTTCCGACTCTCTTCTCGTTCGGTCCTTCACCGCCCGAAGGCAGCTAGTACGACCTCTGCTGACTTCTCGCTCCGCCGGGCTCGCCGGCGTCACCCTTTCAGGTGTGAGGCGAGATCTCCCCGGGTAAGAACACAGACCTTCCCCGCACGACCGCCGAATTTACGCCGCTTCCCCTTGGTCACGGGGGCTTCGCGATTACGTGCTCGCTCGCCCCGGTCCGCAGCGCCTCCTATCCGGTTCTTGTTCATCGGTCCACGGGTTCGTTCCACGCTTCCTTCAGGCGGTCGGTCGCCCTTCCGCCCTTGCGCTTCCCTTCCTTCGCTGTGACCTGCTTAGGGGAGGGCTTCCACCTCCAAGTCTGTGCCCATGCCGGGCGCACGTGTGGGTGAGCGGCGGGCCCTGCCGCTCGACGTGGCGCGCGATTGGCGTCAGCCAAGCGCGTGCCACCCAGGGGCGCAGTCCCCGTCCGCTCCACCCGCTGTTAGCACGTGGTTGCCGGTCAGCGCTCTACTTTCGACGACGCCTGAGCTGGCGGTGGGCGAGTTCTCCAAGCAGACGAAGTGCATCATTCACCGATTCGGAATCCTTGAATAGCTTGGCCACATCAGGATCAAGTATGACCACGTTGGTTCCTTTGGCGTACTTCTTGGCATACTTGCCCCGGACACCACCAGTGAAGTCGTACTCCGCCCGAGTCGCGTCTTCCGGTTCTCGTTTCCTAGCCATCTTCGTATGCCTTTCGCTCTCGCCGGGTCGCAAGCCGTGCGCTGATTATCCGTATGTGATCGTTCCGCTCGGTATGGGCCACTACTACCATTCGGCCTGAATGGGTGCGTCCCACAATGACGAAGCGGTGCTCACCGACCGAATGATCAGGATCGGGAACCGTTATTGATAGTGGGTCGCCGAATGTAGTGGCCGCGTCCTCAAAAGAGACTCGGTGCTTTGCGAGATTGGCCGTAGCCTTTTCCGGGTCCCACTCGAACACCAAGCCCATCGGGGCTCTCCCTGCCCTTGTGCCAATTCCTTCTAGACTTGTCGGGTCTGCACCAGTCGCGGGCCTCAGCCACCCGTCCGGCCGCTTGTGTCCACTAGAATAGCACAGATCGCTCTTCCCGCAACCACCAGTAGCCCAAGGCATTCGGCACTCGATGGCCCACGCGACCCTGAACGATAATCCCTCAGAATGCCTCGTTTTCGGAAGGACCAGACGTCCCTCGCTGCCGGAAGTCCAGTTCGAAGGGTTACTATCGCAGACGACCTGCGTTCCGGTGGCAGTCAGTTTCCTGTGCCCTGGTTCTCTCTTTGGGGGTTTCCTTGCGGCCTCTCGAAGCACCACCGCGGCTCGACAAGCGTGCTAACACGGGGCTCACCGGCGAGCGAAGCGAGTCCGGTGCAGCCAATTGCTGGACCTTGAACCTCAGCTAACCCGCTTCAACACCCTAACTTCACGCTTGAGCCGACTCTTCAGCTTGTCCCGTTCGACTTCCAGATCATACCGTGTTTGGAGATTCAGCCAGAACTGGTCAGATGTGCCAAAGTACCGCGCTAGGCGGAGCGCCGTGTTCGCGCTGATTGAGCGCTTGCCGTGTACGATCTCATTGATCCGACGCGGAGAGACGTTTATGTCCTTCGCCAGTCGGTATTGGCTTATCTCCAACGGCTCTAGATACTCAACGAGCAGGATCTCCCCAGGATGGATGCGCGCCATGCATTTGCGAGCCATCAGTCTCCTCCTAGTGGTAGTCAGCTATCTCTACGTTGTACGCATCCGTGCCTCGCCATTGGAAGCATATCCTCCACTGGTCGTTGACCCGAATACTACGCTGACCTCGACGTCGCCCTGAGAGCTTCTCAAGCCGATTGCCCGGGGGACTACGCAGGTCCTGAAGGGTTTCCGCCGCGTCCAACAACAGTAGCTTACGAAGGGCAGCACGTTGGACCTCCAGGGAGAATCCGCGTGCCCGCTGGCGAAGGAAAACCCGCTCCGTATCACGATTTCGGAAACCCCGAATCATTGGCAGATCATATCGGCACACGCTAATAACGTCAAGCGTTATTATATCCGGCGCTTCCAACTCCGGACCGTGATTAGCTCAGAGGTTTCGGCACCGGAAGTGCTGGCTACTGATAGAGTTTGCCTGTCTGCCATGGAAATCGCACGCGTGGCAGGCTTTGGAGTTTTTCCGCCTCCGGATTTCAGACATCGCCGTGCAGCGTCACAGATACGAACTCATCGCTCCACCTGCGCCCGCAACTGGATTTGACATGGTAGTTGCTCGCCCCATCCGCCCATCCGAGGTCCAACGTGGTGATGAGCGGCGGGCCCCACTGCTCAGCCTGGCGTGCGGCTGGCTC
>CAYTDU010000242.1:0-7622 GCA_964436395.1 uncultured Gemmatimonadaceae bacterium
TTCGCTGCAGATGCTGCTAGCAACGCTCATATCTCCGTCAACGCGAACCACTCGCGCGCCGTAAACGAGACACTTGGACACCTTCGCAGATGAAGTGTCTCGCTGGATGAACACTACCGAGTTGAGACCAGCCCTGGCCGCATAGGCTGCTACTGATGCCGCGTTGTTCCCAGACGAAGCAACGCAGATTGTGTCGTATCCGAGTTCGAGAGCCTTCAGAGCGCAAAGACTCGTACCCCTGTCTTTCAATGACAAGGTCGGCCCCATCTCCAACTTGAATCGCAGATCGTCTACGCCTAACACCTCACCGAGTTTCGATGAGTTGACCAACGGTGTCTGGGGCTCCCCGAGCGATACGGCCTCGATCAGTTCGGGTCGGTCGATAGGGAGAATGGTCAGCCACTGTTTTAGAAAGGACTGTGAGGATGACCCTGAAGACTCTAGTCGGATGGCTTTGCTCATTTCGACCAAGTCGTATCCAACCTGCAATGGGTCCCCACAGGCATCGCAGGTCAATCGAAAATCGGCTTCGGGTATGGATGTATTACATCTTCGGCAGTGCAAACCGGTGGCGAAACTCATTACACGTCCTTCCCTGTTCCATGCTACGTACCCACACGAAATCGGCTGTTGACTTTCCTCAAAGCCGCCTTTGCTGAGAGGATCGCAAGATAGCCAGTTCGCGGATTGCCGGGGGCCACATTCCCCTCTGTGACTGTCCGAATGTTTCCGAAATCACCTTCGGCAACAATCTCGTGTTTGGTTCTCTTGCAATCCGGATCCGCAACAATGCGAACTTCCGTTCGGTCAATCCCCAAACCGGCAGTGCTCAGTGTGATGGACACGTTTGCGTTGGCGGGGAATGCTTCAATCGCTTCACGGGCGGTTCCCTCGAATACCGTAGTTGGCTCAGAGAGGCCATCGACGATGACATTGTGTTTCACGAGAAACGGAGCACCTCTGAGGCTCTTTGGGTGTTTGGTAGACGTAATCCGAACGCGTTGCAAGCCGGCCTCGCGAGCCGCTAGAATGCCATCGACTCCGCAGATCGCTCCGGACGGACAGCATAGCAGCCCACCCTTCTCTTCAGCGAGGTCGACAATACTCGGGTCGTCGGCCAAGCCGCCGGCACTCATGACCAATACCGTCTTGCCCGCGCCGAGCGCCTTCCTAGCCACTGTGGGCATGGCGGCCTTGTTCGTCGCCTCGAATATGATCTCAGATGCAGCTATGAGTTCATCGAGATCCAAAATCTCAACAGCCTGGTCGAGCAAAACGCTGAGTCGCTGTGCCTTAACCACGTCGATATCGCACAGACCGGCCAGGATGTAGCCATCGATCTGTTCACTCGAGACAGCAGTTGCTATCTCGGCCCCGATCGTCCCGCAACCAACAACACCGAGCTTTGTGTTTTTCATTGTCACCCTGTTCCGCGCCGCTCCTCCGAATATGCGACTATGGTCGTGCCAACCATGTCACCCATGCAGTTGATCGTCGTACTGCCCATGTCAATCAGCCGATAAATCCCGCCTACAATGGCCGCGATCTCGAGTGGCAGATTGAATGCCTCCACGAAGATCAACGCGATAACCAAGCCTCCTCCCGGAATTCCCCCCGATCCATTGCTCAGGATCATGCCGATCAGAACTATCGTCACTTGTGACGCAATCGAAAACTCAACGCCCGCCGCCTGCGCGGTGAACAGCAACACACCCGCGAGAATGATTGCGGTACCGTCTTTGTTGAGCTGAGCACCAAGCGGCAGAGTGAATGAATAGACGCTTCTCGGCAGCTTCATGCGCTCCTCTGCGACGTCCAGAGAGACCGCGAGGCTGGCGAGGCTACTGCATGTTGCGACTGTCGTCGCATAGAGAGGACCGGTCTTCTTCAGAAAGCCGATGGGAGAGTACCGCGCGAGTGTCACTAACGCGATCATGTAAAACACGACCATGATAGCCTGCGCGCCCCAAACCCCTAGTATGAACATCGCGAGAGGACCGAAGATGACCGCGCCGTACTCGGCAACAGTTGCCGCCGTGAGCGCGCCGATTCCGATTGGGCCGAAGTACATGATGAGGCCCACGAGCTTCCGGAACAGTTCCGCCAAGATACTGTACGCGTTTTGAAGTGGCTCCCGCGATTTGTCCGGCAGCAACAGCGTGACCACTCCGAGGAAGATCGCGAAGACCACCACCTGCGCCACGTTGCCGTTCGCAAAAGCCTCGAACGGGTTGTCCGGTATCAGCCCCAGGAACACATCCCAAACGCTTGGTACGTCTCCAAACGATTCGTCGACCTGCCCGGCCAACTGCATGCCTACTCCCGGTTCGAGCAGGTGCATGACCACCAGACCGATCGTGAGTGCGATGGTCGTGGTCGCCATGTAGTAGACGATGATCTTGCCACCGAGACGTCCAAGTGCGCTCACATCGGTCAAACTGGTGACCCCAGCCAGCAGGTTGAAGAAGACCAGCGGGATCACAGACATCATGAGGAGACGTATGAAGAGGTCGCCGATCCACTGCAGGAACATTGCACGCTCGCCTGCAACGATGCCCACGACGACCCCTACCACCATGAAGATGAGGATCTTCACCCCCAACGACAGGCGGCGGTAACGCGCGTACACGCCTAGCATATCTGTGCTACGGAATTGCCCATTGATGTCCTAAGTGATCGAGGGCGCGTGTCAGCAACAGCTCGAAGTAGTGGTCGAAGTTTTCACGAGTGAAAGGTATCCACTCGGCGGCGAGCGACGGGTTGCCTTCGAGGATCTCTCCGTTGGGTCGAATGGTGTGACCAATGTTCCATTCGAAGAACACGGGTCCGATGCCGGGTACATCGATTGTCTCGCCCCACTCCCAGGTGTTGCTGTACCCTCCCATCGCCATACCAATGGTGTGGATGCCCATCTCGGGGTTGTCTTCTACCATCGAAGCGAATTGATCGAGGTTGGATCCTCCCCAGGGGAAGAAGATCATGACCTTGTCGCCGGTGAACCGCTCCGGCGCCGGTTCCATTTTTCCTTCGCTGCCGCGTGGGAAGTTACGGAGCTTGAAGGGTTCGTTGGTCGTGTAAGAACGGCCCTCGGCTATGGCGTCGTCGATCCAAGCCTCCACTTCCGGACCGTGATTGGCCTTGTTGGCGATAACGAACGCGAGGTCGTTTACCCTCACGTTGCCGAAGGTGTTCTTGAACGGAGCGTTCGCCAATGCGCGCACCACCAATTCGCTGCCAGTGCCACCGCTGCCGTGTGTTCCATCGATAATCACATCGTATCCGAGTGCACCTTCACGCGACGCCGCTGCAACGAGGTCGTTGATGCTCTGCTCGGTGTCTTCGAGGTCGTACCACTCGATCAACGCAACGCCGATATTGCGGTTCAGATACAACGCCGCATCGAGCTCGTTGTCGAATACCAGCTCAAAGCCGAATCTCTCGTAGAACTGACGGTAGTTGTCGGCGTTCGGCATCCGATCGCCCAGCACCGTCCGATCGAATTGCCATTCGATCGCTGCCTCCGATTCGAACTCGTATTCCAGCGTGACGTCAAACCACTCCCCGGTCACTTTCCGTTCGAGAGTGTAGCTGACGGTATCTCCTCCCCCGTAGAGCTCCGGTCCAAACAGGGAGTTCTTCGCCGACAGGAACACGGGTACCTGCTTGAGGTAAACGTGGCGTCGAGTTGAGCCTCGCAAATACGGCTCCAACAACCACAGGTATTCGTTGGCCGGAATGCCATTGACTGCAACCAGCCGATCGCCGCGGCTCAGGCCGAGATCCGCAGTCTCCGAGGTGAAGTTCGTCACAAAGAAGAAAGGTTCGCTCTCCTCCGAGAGGTCGGGGTAGAACTTGATCGGCGCGAACCGGTTGTCGATGACCGAGTCGATGAGGTCGAGGTTTAGGTGATTGTCCTTGCGAATGTAGTTCAGCTTGCGAATGGCGCGGAGCATCTCGAGCCGTGTATCGGCGACTGCAAACTCTGCTCGCAGACCATGGAGCTCGAGTTCCCGCTCGAACGTCGTGCCGATAGCATCCCATTTGAACGGCGACCAAGCCGTGCGATCCATCGTCTTGGCCACAAACAAGTCGAAAAACGCGGTTCGCTCGTTGTCCTCGTAATCCGGAACCGGGAGTATCTCGAAGTTCCGCGTCTCACTCCACTCTCCCGCACCTCCCAAGCTGCGCACACGCCAACTGTGCCCACCTATGCCTAGAACCGTATCTAAGGCGGTTTCGCCTGTTACAATCTGCGTGCGCCCATCCAGCTCGAGTTCGTACGCAGTAGCATTGCAGCTGCGGTCCGGCATCCACAAAAATGACACGAATGGTCGGGTGCGTTCTTCGCCATTATTGGGATGAACGAGCCGGATAGTACTCCTCTCGCCCACCGGAACCAGCGCAAGTTGCGCCGTCGCCAGGAGGACAAAAGCTATCAGACGGGACTTCGATCTAAGAACAACTCTGGAGAACATCACCTGCATCTTGCTCAACTCTAGTCGTGTAACGGCCTGCGATCGGGCCTGCGATCGGGAGGGATAAAGAACCCGTCTTGCAGGGCCAAGTCAACCCGTGACAGCTACGTATTGCAGGCGTAGTATGAATGAGATTGGCCCACATTCTCAGACTCGGGAGTGCCCAACAATGAGCAACATGGATCGTCGTCGCTTCATCGGAGGCTTGGCCGCTGGCACGACAGCCTGGGCGGCCACAGGCGAACAGCCGTTTCTTCAACGAATAACGCACAACGAGCAACGGTCCGCCACCACGCGCCGCGGTTCGAGCACGGCTCCTATCCTTCAGTCTGAGCTGCGTGCCCCGGCGTTCCGACCGCTGCCTCTCGGCTCAATACGCCCCCGAGGCTGGCTGGCCCGTCAACTCCGCATCCAGGCCGACGGCCTCACCGGCCACCTCGATGAGTTCTGGCCTGATGTGGGCCAGAGTCAGTGGTTCGGAGGCGAGGCTGAGGGCTGGGAGCGAGCACCCTATTGGCTGGACGGAGCGATTCCGCTGGCCTGGACCTTGGACGACGAAACGCTGAAGACCAAGGTCACGGGCTACGTGGGGGAGATCCTGGATCGGCAGCGGCCTGACGGTTGGTACGGGCCATACCCTGAAAACGCTTCGACTACCAGGTACGATCTGTGGGCCATCCTGCTGGCCAACAAGGTGATGGTTCAGTATCACGATGCCACGGGTGACGAGCGGGTCCTCCGGGCTGTTGAGGCGAGTCTTCGAGTGTTGCTCGAAGGAGTTCAGCGCACTCCACTGTACAACTGGGGTCAGTACCGGTGGTACGAGGGGTTGATTCCTGCGTTCTACGTCTATGAGCGCACCGGCGAGCCGTGGCTGCTGGAGCTGGCGCGACGACTGAGGCAACAGGGGTTCGACTATGCCGAGTTTTATCGCGGCGAAGATGTCACCCTCCCAACACCTCGCAGAGGCCTCTGGACCTGGGCGAAGCACGTGGTAAACACCGCTATGATGATCAAGGCCGAAGCTCTAGCGTGGCGTTTGGAGGGGCGTGACGAGCAGAGGGGTGAGGCGGCACGGATGCTGGCGATACTCGACCGCTTCCACGGTCAGGTGAACGGCATGTTCACGGGAGACGAATGTCTGGCTGGTAAGAACCCCGTCCAAGGCACCGAGCTTTGTGCAGTTGTCGAGTTCATGTACTCTTTGGAAGTCGCGATGGCTGTGCTTGGCGATCCGGCACTCGGCGACCGACTGGAGCGCGTGGCGTTCAACGCCCTCCCGGCCACGTTTACGCCCGACATGTGGGCACATCAGTACGACCAACAGGTGAACCAGGTCCAGTGCACTCACAATCCCGACCACATGTGGACCACCAACGGGCCGGAGTCGAACCTGTACGGACTGGAGCCCAACTACGGTTGCTGCACCGCCAACATGCATCAGGGCTGGCCGAAATTCGCCTCGCATCTATGGATGAAGATACCCGACGAAGGGATTGCTGCTGTCGCATACGCGCCGAGTGAGGCTCGGTTCGAGTCAGGCGGGGTTCCGGTCACGGTGTCGCTCGATGCCGACTACCCGTTCCGAGAAAACCTCGAGGTCACGGTCGCCGTCGATGCTGAGGTTTCCTTCCCGCTGTTGTTGCGGGTACCAGCATGGAGCGAGACAGCCACGGTTCGCGTCCAGGGCGAGAGCGAGCAGCGACTCGAGCCGGAGTCGTTCCATCGCCTCGAACGGAGGTGGAGCGGTAAAACCCACGTTTCCTTGCGGTTCCCCATGCGCCCTCGCGTGACCATCCGCTACAACGAGGCGGTGTCCGTCGAACGCGGCCCTTTGGTCTACAGCCTGGACATCGAGGAGGATTGGACTCACATCAACGCTGACGTGCCAGGCAGAGAGTTGCCTCACGGAGACTTCGAGGTCCGCCCGGCATCGCCGTGGAACTGCGGGCTGCTCCTTCAGGACGGCGACCCAGCAGCCGCGATCCAATTCGAGGAACAGCCCGTAGGTGAGCGTCCGTTTTCACCCGACGGTGCAGGCATGTCTGCTAGTGTTCCAGGCCGGCTTCTACCGGACTGGCGGCTGGCGCACGGGTGGGCACAGGAGATTCGCCCCGGGCTCCATCCATCGACCGACCCGATCGAGCGGTTGAGGTTGATACCCTACGGCTGCACCAACATCCGGGTCACGGAATTTCCGTGCGTGCAGGAAGTTTCATGAAACGCTACGACTTAGAATTGGATGCCTCGACACGCTCTCCCGTGCCACCGCAATCGATCTCGCGTCGACGCGCCGGCGATATGCCTCATTGGTGGCAGCGCAGGCGCGTGGACCGTATGTTTTCGTCATGCGCATACTAGTCGTCGAGGACGATCATCCGCTTCGCGCATCCATAGTGCGCGGTCTTCGCGAAGCATCTAATTTTGTGGACGAAGCTGCCAACGGCGATGACGCTTTGACCATGGCGTCGAAGGGAACGTACGATGCCGTGGTGCTCGACATTCTGTTACCCGGCCTCGATGGTGTCCAGGTGTGCAAGGAACTTCGCGCCAGAGACAACTGGGTTCCCATCCTCATACTCACGGCCCTGGATGCCGTGGAACAGCGCATCAATGGGTTGAATGCCGGAGCCGATGACTACCTCGGCAAGCCGTTCGATTTCGGCGAGCTGCTGGCGCGACTGCGTGCGCTCACCCGGCGGAGGGGCGGAGGAGCGGCGGTAGAACTTCACATCGGTGACCTTTTCATAGACACACGCAAACGACTCGTTCGGAGGGGGGAACGGTTGATCGAGCTGTCGGCCAAGGAGTTCGACTTTCTGTTATTCCTGGCCCGGAACGAAGGGCGTGTGGTGACCCGGGCCGAACTGCTGACCAACCTATGGGACGACGCAGGACATGCCCATTCGAACGTCGTTGATGTGCACACGAGCCGATTGCGGCGGAAGCTGAGCGACGCCGACTCGAAGGTCCTCCTCACAACCTGCAGGGGTGTTGGCTACATGCTCGAACTCCCGGGCGAGCGGCGGATGGAAGGCGAACGCTCCGGCACTGCGCCGGCATCCGACTAACCGATGGGATTGGTCCCGAAATCAGTCCGGGCACGACTCACCCTGTGGTATACAGTCGTGCTCATCATACCACTCG